>JALTPW010000835.1 GCA_026999335.1 Chromatiales bacterium | reverse complement strand
GGCATTTCATTATTTTTGTTGCCGGCCATCGCTGGCATGCAGCAGGGGCCGGTGAAGGCGGCGGCGCAGATCGCCAACGAGCAGGGCCTGACGGTGATTCGCTGGCACCTCAACACGCCCAGCTTCAGCGTCTACACCCAACGGGTGACCGAGACCCGCACGCCGCGTGCGGGCGATGTGGTGCTGACCAAGCCGCATCGTCTGGGTCATCTGCCCGAGGGTTTGCGGGTCAGTGAGATTATTTATCGTCGCGGTGGCGTGGCATTGGTGCGGGTGGCGGCGGTGGAGTAACCCTGAACCCCCGCAGGCACAAAACGCCACGGGTTGGCAGTGAGTCCGGCAAACAAAAACATGAGCAAAACTCCCATCGCCCACGCACCCCAGGCACCGCCTCCCCCATTGCCATTATTTGTTGATACCTGCGCAGTCACCGTGATGTTGAAAGAGCTGCTGGCGCTACCTCCACGACCGGAACAATCGAGGGTATACGTACTGTCGCTGTTGGGACTGACGGTCTCACTGCCGCTGGTCTCTTTGTTGCCACTCCAGGCGCCACTGGCGGTACAGCTCTCCACATTGCCGCTGGACCAGTTGAGAGTGGTACTTTCACCGACAAGAATACTGGCCGGACTGGCACTCAGATTAACGCTGGGGGCGGTTGCCGATACGGCTACCAGTACGCTGCGCACAGCGTCACCCGCACGACTGCCACAGGTCAATGTGAAAGTGGTGTCTTTACTCAATGGCCCCACTGTCTCGCTGCTGGCGAGCGCTTTATCCCCTGTCCAACCGTCTGTGGCGACGCAATTGTCTGCATTGCTTGCACGCCATGTCAGGTCCACCGTTTCGCCCGCATTGACGCTTGTGCTGCTCGCTTCGAAATCCAGTGAGGGAAAAGGCGCTGAAGAGCCACTGCCCTCAGAGAGTTTGTAAACAAACATGTTCTGCGTCATATCATTGACGACGACAAACAGGTTCTTCGAGGGGACATAGCGAAAGCGACCATAGGTGCCGTTTTTAATCGGTGCACTGGGTGTGATCAGGTTGGTGGCGGCGGGCGCCATGCGGAACCATTGCAACGTGTCTGATGCCAGCGTATAAACCTGATCTCCGCCCTTCCAGGCAACGAAGCGATCACTGACAGGGTCAAACTCAAAACCCGCGGCATCAGAGTCTTCGATTTCTGTTGCGCCGCTGGTGGTTACTATCCCTCCCGTCACAGTCTCAGGGTTGCTAATATCGTAAATGACGGTTTTCGGTTTTTTTTCCCCCCATTTCGTTCCACCGAGCATGACCAGTTTCCGGCGGCCAGGATCAATTGCTGTTGTCATGTACATGTCGGACTGAACATTGTTACTCCTGCGTTTTGTCCAGGGTGCCGACAAATTCAGAGGATCAAATTCATACATATTTCCCCCTGAGGTATACCATACATGGCCTGTGACCGGGTCATAGGCAGACGTCATGGCACAGCCGCCCTTGTCATCCTCAATGTTTTGCCAACCCGATTCAGCAGGTACAGCACCGAAATCGTATAACCAGGTTCCCCCTAAACACCCCCCGGAACCCCAAACAGAGCCACCCGAGCTAAAGAAACGGTCAATGGTCGGGATGTACTGCAATCCGTTGTAGGTGTGGCGTGAAGAGGGCAGGCCATCATCGTAGATGTCCACACTTTTCACCCGTTGTTCCTTGGGCGTTTTCTGAGTGACAAAACGCCAGCGGAAGTTATTGAAGTCGAAAGCATACAACTCATTGCCGTCATAATTCAGGTGTCCACCGCCCCAAACCACCAGGCGTTCACGGCGGGAATCATAGATGCCACCACTCCAGGAGCCCATGACATCGGGTTTAACTCCAAGTTGTGCCCAGATGCTCGAATTTTTGATTTCGTACCAATGCCCCGGGGGCAATATGTCCAGCACACTACCGGAACCCGCGGATTCAACAACAACTGCCGCAGAGGCAGGTGAACGGTTATCAGCTCCATCGAATGCCACTATTGTGTAGTTATGGCTATTGCCCGGCGTCATGCCTTCATCCACGAAAGCGGTATCCCCGGTCATGCCGGCCAAAACAGCATCACGATAAATACGGTATCCCGCGACAAAGTTATCGTCCGTTGGTGCATCCCAGCGCAAATAGGACTCGTGGGGAGAAACCGCTACCGCCTGTAAATCAGACGGTGCCGCTGGAGGCTGGCTATCATCTAAAGGTGTTGCACTGGCCAGCCAGGTGATTTCATCTTGTGAAAGCCGGCGGTCGTAAAGACGCAGGTCGTCCATGTCTCCCCCGAAGGCGCCGCCCCATGCCGTGCTCCATTTTTCCTGATCCACTCCGGCATTGAGCCAGCCTTCGCTGGGAACAGTCCGGGTTCGGTTGACATCCACAGCCTGGTGAACCTTCACACCGTCCCGGTAAATGGTCAGTACGCCATTGCGCCGCGCCCAGCTCACCACCAGGTGATGCCATTGGCCATCGCCCAGGGAGACTTCCGTATCTTTGATGTGCGAGCCATACACCAGCACGCTCAGGTCATGTATTCCCCACACCCTGAACAGAACGGATTGCCGGTCTCTGGAGCGGTAGGAAAAGAGCGTGCTGCCGCCATTGCTGTCGGTGCTGCGCACCCAGACGGACAGACTGAACTCTTCGGCGGGAAA
>JALTPW010000834.1 GCA_026999335.1 Chromatiales bacterium | reverse complement strand
TAACCGAGTAAAATATGGCTAACAAGGCGTTTCACGCAGACCCAAAAAGTTACGCGCCTTTTGTGGCGCTTCGCTATAATGCCACAAAAGTCACGAAACTTTCCGGTCTGGTGAACTGGGCGTTAGCTGCAAATAAGGAATTAAAATGACAATAGCAATATCACTTAAAGTTGATGATGGCGTCATACTAGCCGCAGATAGTGCGACCAGCTTAATGGTTTGTGACCCACAAGGCCATACTGGAGTTGGTAACATTTATAACACAGCAAACAAAGTTTTTAACCTTCGCAAAGGATTGCCTATTGGTGCTATTACATGGGGAGCAGGTAGCATTGGCAACGCTTCAATATCTACTTTGATTAAGGACCTGCGAAAAAGGTTTTTAGGAGAAATACAAGATTTTAGTGAGTGGCATATTGATCCAGAAGCTTACACAATTGAAGAGGCTGCTAATAGGCTAAAGGAATATATATTCGACGAACTATACACTCCTGAATTTTCTTCTTGGCCTGAAAAACCTACACTTGGATTTATAGTTGCCGGGTATTCTGCCAATGAAGGAATGGCCGAGGAATATCAAATTGACATTGTTAATGGGAACTGTAACGGCCCACGACTTGTCCGACCCAAAAAAGATTCCGGGGCCACGTGGAGTGGAGAACCTGAAGCAATTAATCGACTAATGTCTGGTGTCGCTGGAAAATTACCAGATGTATTAGTATCGCAGTTAGGTATTCAACCACAAAATATACCAACTGCAATTGGCGCTATACAACAAGCATGTCAGGCTCCTTTGGTAATGCCTGCCATGCCAATCCAGGATGCAATAGACCTTGCTGAGTTTCTAATAGATTTAACAATAAAATTTTCTAGATTCAATATGGGTGCACCCACAGTAGGAGGCCCAATAGAGATAGCAGCAATAACGAAGCATGAGGGTTTTAAGTGGGTTAAAAGAAAGCACTATTTTAATAATAATTTAAATCCGGAGGTGGTATGAACACTAAAACATCATCATTTACAGTGGATACATCAAGCTTAACTACAATGACAGTGAATGAATTTGTTATTCAGCCTTATAACTATCAAAAGACTACAAACGCAAGCTCTTCTAGTATATCTATCGATATGCGAAATATGAAGCTTGGAGAAGACAGCGATAACAAAATCGAAATTACTGTTAACAATTCTACTGTTGGCAGCTAACAATTGGGTTAACAAGGACGCTCCTGACGTCGCGCCTGTTACCCAAGACGTTAGCCGCACAAGGAGTCACGTGAAGAATCCAAACAGAGAGACAGTATCGCGGTTAGAAGACCTTCCAAATATTGAAAAGGCCTCAGCTAGTGATCTGCATTTGATAGGCATTGATCACCCAAAGGATCTAATTGGGAAAGAACCTTTCGATATGTATGAAAGGCTTTGTTCCATAACGGGAACAAGACATGATCCCTGTGTTATAGATGTGTTTATGTCCGTAATCCATTTCATGGAAGGCGGTGAACCCTTGCCATGGTGGTCTTTTACGGAATCCCGAAAAAATAAAATGAGCCGAAACAGGGCAATAAAATGAAATATGGATATACGATAATATATGTTTCATCCGTGGTTGAAACACTGGAGTTCTACAAGAACGCTTTTGGCTTTGATGTCAAATTTGTGCACGAGTCAAAAGCCTATGGTGAACTTGATACGGGTGAAACAACATTGGCATTTGTATCTCATGAAATGGGAGATATGAACCTTGAGGGAAAGTACATCAAGGCAAACGTAAAAGATAACCCATTTGGTATCGAATTGGCCTTTGTTACAGAAGATGTTGTATCTGCGTATAGTAAAGCGGTTGAATCGGGGGCAGTTCCAATCAAAGAGCCAGAAGAAAAGCCATGGGGTCAGCTTGTTGGGTATGTCAGGGCAGTGGATGGTTCAATAATTGAGCTATGTTCACCAATCAGCGGCTAACAATCACATCCAGCGGACCCGCAAAGCTACGCGCCTTTTTGTGCAGTCGCTATCGCTCCATTTTTGCACAAAAAGGCGCTCCGCTTTACGGCCCGCTGATGTGGGGCGTTATGCCTTTAGCTCTCGCATCAAGGAAATGCTTTATTTCCCTTGCATCCAAAGCAGGCTGATATTTCGCCGTAGAAGCCATGCAATATCCCAGTTGTGTGCCAATAGCTGCCCAAGGATGTAAACTCCGGCTTTGGAGAAGGAAAAATGGCATTGAGGCTCTACTCACATCCTGTACTATCTTCTGGCCTCAAACGAGGATGGCGAATCAGCAAGCCATTAGCTGTTTCGGTGTCTGGTCAAAGATTATATGAGGATGGCAAGTAATGGAAAAATGGCAGTAGCGACACCGGAGCCTCATTGAGTTTATCCGGTGGAATCAAGCCCCTTTAGTGAATGGAGGCTCCGTGTTATCTCCGTGCTATCCTTCAACTATCTCAAGGTTCGGTATTGGCGGTTATTCGTCGTATGGCGCTATTTCAACTATCCGGGCATAACAATTCGCTCGAGAGGGACGCCGCAAAAAGCGGCGGCGCCCCTCAGCTATGTCGTTAGGGAAACGAAAGATAGATCGAATGAGGAATAGTCATCGTCTGTAAACATCAAGTGAAGAATGGGAAAGGGTATCGCTACTTCTTCCCGTGCTGTTGAGTTCGG
>JALTPW010000833.1 GCA_026999335.1 Chromatiales bacterium | reverse complement strand
GTAAACCCAGATTAGTAAAAGTGTCCCTGCCTGTCAATACACAGGGAATTTCAGATTGGCCGCCGGATTCGCCTCATTAAGGCGGAAAGCGCAGGTCATCGTGGTGTTATTGCGCAAATTGGCAACTAATGAAGGGACGAATTCAGCATTTATGAAATATCCGGGTTAGTTGTTGTTATGCAGGTCGATAACAGCATTGTCTTCCTGCTGACCGCTGCGCACACCGTCATTGCGGCGACCCTCGACAAAATCGAGGTAGTCCCGGGTGATATCACCGGTAACATAGCTGCCATCAAACACCGAGGTATCAAATCGCCTGACTTGCGGGTTGCCATGGCGCGCGGTTTCGATCAGGTCGTCGAGATCCTGATACACCAGCCAGTCGGCGCCGATGGCTTCGGCAATCTGCCGGTCGTCACGGTCGTGGCCCACCAATTCATTCACCGAAGGCATATCGATGCCGTAGACATTGGGATAACGCACCGGCGGTGCGGCGGAAGCGAAGTAGACCTTGTTCGCACCGGCCTCACGGGCCATCTGGATAATTTGCTTGGAGGTAGTACCACGTACAATGGAATCGTCCACTAGCAGCACATTTTTGCCCTTGAATTCCAACTCGATGGCATTGAGCTTCTGGCGCACAGACTTCTTACGCTGTTTCTGCCCGGGCATGATGAAGGTGCGACCGATGTAACGATTTTTGATAAAACCTTCGCGATACAGCACGCCAAGGGCGTTGGACAACTGCAACGCCGAGGTACGGCTGGTATCGGGAATAGGGATCGCCACGTCGATGTCATGATCAGGAAATACGCGCTCGATCTTTTTCGCCAGCGCCTCCCCCATACGCAGTCGGGCCTTGTACACGGAGATACTATCGATAATGGAATCGGGGCGGGCGAAATAGACATGTTCGAAGATACACGGATTGAGCTGTGGATCATCCGCGCATTGGCGGGTGTGCAGTCGGCCCTCGGTGTCGATATAGACCGCCTCGCCGGGGGCGATGTCACGCACCAGTTCGAAGCCCAGGGAATCGATGGCGACACTTTCGGAGGCAATGATGTATTCCATTCCCCGTGCTGTCTCACGCTTGCCGAACACGACCGGACGGATGCCGTGGGTATCGCGGAAACCGACAATGCCATGACCGGTGATCATGGCCACTGCGGCATAAGCGCCGCGGCAGCGGCGGTGTACACCAGCGACGGCGGCAAACACGTCGTCCGCACTGATATCCAGTTTACCCTGCTGCTGTAGCTCGTGGGCAAAGACGTTGAGCAGCACCTCGGAATCGGAATCGGTGTTGATGTGGCGGCGGTCGGCACGAAACAGATCGCGCTTGAGTTCGATGGCATTGGTCAGGTTGCCGTTGTGCGCCAGCGAAATACCGAATGGCGAGTTGACGTAAAACGGTTGCGACTCGGCGGAAGAAAAATACCCGGCAGTGGGGTAACGTACATGACCAATACCCATGCGGCCAATCAGGCGCCGCATGTGACGGGTGTGGAATACATCGCGCACCAAGCCGTTGTCTTTGCGCAGAAACAGTCGTCCGTTGTCACAGGTAACGATGCCCGCCGCATCCTGGCCACGATGCTGCAGTACCGTCAAACCGTCATACAGTTCCTGGTTTACATTGTCATGACCGACAATTCCGATAATACCGCACATCAGGGAAGACCTCTTGAGACTACTATTGAATTTTGGGATCGCGAATTGACCCCGCCAGGGGTGTTCTCGATTTAGCCCAGATAACTCTTGATTTCCGGTGCGACATTTTCCCGCAGCCACCCCGCCAAATCCTGAAAATAGCCGATGGTCACGGACTGTTGCCACCACGGATCCTGCGGCATCGCGGTCATGCCCGCCAGCAGCACCAGCACGGCCACCACCACAGCGCCCCGCGCCGCACCGAACAGCATACCAATCATACGATCCGTGCCCGTCAGCCCGGTTCGTTTCACCAACTGGCTGGCCAGTCGATTGATCAGTGCCGACAGTACCAGCACGATCACGAACAGGATGACAAAGGCCACACCAACGCGCAGGGAAGGTACGGAAATTCCGCTGAGAAAGGCCTCGGCCAGCGCTTGGGAAAAATGCAATGCCACCCACAGGGCCACCAACCAGCCGGTCAGCGCCATGGCCTCGCGGACGAACCCGCGCATCAGGCTGAGCAATGCCGAAAGCACAATTATTCCGGGAATCAGGTAATCCACCCAGACCATCAGACACGACCTATGAAAAAATGAAGCAGCGGCGATTCTAGCAGACCTTGCTGCGAAACGGGCACCCTCAGGGGTAACGCAGCACGATACCCTTGAGTTTGGCATCACGGGCAAGCTGCTGTTGTAATTTTTCCGCCAGATCACGCCGCACCTCCGGCCCCACTCGCACGCGATAGACTGACTTTCCTGCCTTGTCCTTCACCGCCTCGACAAATGTGGCATGCCCAAATTTACGCAATTTGTCGCGCAGGGCATGTGCATTTTTGGCGCTGGAGAAACTGCCCACCTGCACCACCCAGGCGGTGGCCTGACCATCACCCGCCTTGCTCACGGCACTCTCTTTCGGTGTGGCGGCATCGATGGGTAGGTCGGGCTGGATGTCGGTTTTTTCCGTGGCCTTGGGCGGTGCCTTCTTCGCTGCCGGTTCCACCACCTCCGGCTCCGGCAGCGTCTCCACCGGTACCGGCGGCGCCTGGGTCACAGGGGGGGCAGGTGGCGGCTCCGGCAAAGGCGCGAAACGATAATCAGGCTCAGTGGGAATAGTGCTGCCCTGCTGCGGGCGCGTGTAACCGCCCTCGCCCGGCAACAGCATGGGAATGATAATGACTGCCAGCGAGACCAGCACCACGGCCCCGACCAGACGCTGTTTGAGTTGAATGTTCACGGAGATTCCTAACCTGAATCAAGGCATGATTATACGCGCTAACCGAGGG
Organism: Chromatiales bacterium; assembly: GCA_026999335.1. Lineage (GTDB taxonomy): Bacteria > Pseudomonadota > Gammaproteobacteria > SZUA-152 > SZUA-152 > DRQN01. The sequence goes on along the minus strand of JALTPW010000833.1, from coordinate 4,969 downwards.
CCGCAGCCACCGTATAAAATGACCCGAAGATCACCAGTCGGTCATCTTCACTCATCACGGACAACGCCGCAGTACGGGCCGCATGCACGCTATCGAAGCATTGCCCTTCTCCGCCCAAAGCCTCGCGCAAACGTGCCGCCGTAACCCCGCGCGGCACATCCAGCGAAGCCAGGTACCAGTCGTCCACCAGCGTGCGCAGACTGGCCACGCTGGCAACGATATCCTTGTCATCCAACATCCCCAGCACCGCCAGAGTACGCCCGGGGCACGACTGATGGGCAAGGGTCTGCGCCAGGGCGCGGGCACTATGCGGATTGTGTGCCACATCGAGAATTTGCATCGGCCGGCCCGGCAACACCTGAAAACGCCCCGGCAACTGTACCGCCAGCAGGCCGCTGCGCACGGCCTGCTGGCTGACAGGGAACCGCTCACCCAGCCGTGCCAGCACCATCAGCACACCAGCGGCATTGGCCAACTGAAAATCACCGCGCAGGGCCGGCAGAGGCAGGGCATTGCGACTCTGTTCGCCGCTGCTCCAGCGCCACTGGTCACCCTGCGCTCCCTGCTGCACCTCATAGTGGTAGTCACGCCCGGCGAGAGCCAGCGGCGCTCCCAGCTCATCGGCATACTTCAACACCGACCGTGGCGGCTGCGGATCACTGACCACCACCGGCCGTCCGGCGCGCATGATGCCAGCCTTCTCGATACCGATGGTCTCACGGTCACTCCCCAGCCAGGTCACATGATCCACATCCACCGGGGTAATCAGAGCCACATCGGTATCCAGCACGTTGACTGCATCCAGGCGCCCACCCAGACCCACTTCCAGCACGGCGATCTCCACCCCGCGCCGTTGCAGGCAATCGATGGCGGCGAGGGTGCCGAACTCAAAATAGGTCAGCGAAATATCGCCACGTGCACCATCGATGCGCTCGAAGGCCGCGCACAACTCGGCATCGGTGACCTGCTCGCCGCCAACGCGGATGCGCTCGTTGTAGCGCAACAGGTGTGGTGAGGTAAATGTGCCGATATGGTAGCCGGCGGCTTGCAGAATACTCTCCAGTATCGCCACGCAGGAGCCCTTGCCATTGGTACCGGCGACAGTGACGATGATAAAACCGGGTCTGGTAAGACTCAGGCGTTCCAGCACCGTGCGCACACGTTCAAGACCCAGCTCGATCTCACTGGGGTGCAGGGACTCCTGCCAGCGGAGCCAGTCATCAAGATTGTGGTAGCGCATACGGGGGGTTCGCGTAGGAGCGGGCCATGCCCGCGATGATGGTTGGGAAAACAATCAATCTATGGGAGCTAAAACTAACCATTAATCGCGGCTAAAGCCACTCGCACAATGTCCAAAACTACCCTTCAAGAGGATAGCACTGCGTTGTGCTGTAACAAGAAAATTTCGCCGCGGAGGACACGGCGAAGACAATTTCATTGGTCTCTGTGTTCTCTGTACCGCCGTAGCAAAAAGCCTTATCGCAAGCAGCTCCCTGCGGGGAACTTCAAACCGCCGGCTGGCCGGTGAGCATGGTGAGAACATTGGCTAGGCGGTCACGCATTTCGCGGCGGTCGACGATCATGTCCACGGCGCCGTGTTCGAGCAGGAATTCGCTGCGTTGAAAACCTTCCGGCAGGGTCTCGCGCACGGTCTGCTCGATGACCCGCGGGCCGGCAAAGCCGATCAGGGCCTTGGGCTCGGCCACGTTGAGATCGCCGAGCATCGCCAGACTGGCGGAGACCCCACCCATAGTGGGGTCAGTCATCACGGAAATGAACGGGATGCCGCGTTTGTTCATTTTTGCCAGGGCCGCGCTGGTCTTGGCCATCTGCATCAGGGAAAACAAGGCCTCCTGCATACGCGCACCGCCGGAGGCGGAAAAACAAACGAAGGGGATGTTGTGCTCAATGGCGGTATCGACACAGCGCACGAAACGCTCGCCCACCACCGAACCCATGGAACCACCCATGAACTTGAACTCGAAGGCCGCGGCCACTAGCGGCACTCCCTTCACCTGCCCCATCATACCGATCAGGGCATCCTTTTCAGCGGTGGCCTTTTGCGCCTGGCTCAGGCGATCCTTGTACTTCTTCAGATCCTTGAACTTGAGGATATCCACCGGCTCCAGATTTTCACCGATCTCCACACGCGGCTCTTCGTCGAGAAAGGCCTCGAGGCGACGCCGGGCACCGATACGCATGTGGTGGTCGCACTTGGGACAAACATCCAGATTGCGCTCCAGATCGGCGCGGTAGAGCACGGCATCGCAAGCCGGGCACTTGGCCCACAAGCCCTCGGGGACGGTCTTTTTCTGCGTGCCATCAATACGGATGCGCGAGGGTATTAATTTTTCCAGCCAGCTCATGGTGACGACCTGTCTTTGTGAGTGTCCATCGCCACACGCATACGGGCGAGAACATCGGTAATTTCCTGGGTGATTCTATCGCTTTGACCGGCATTCTGCTCGATCTTTTTCACTAGCGAGCTGCCCACCACCACGGCGTCGGCCACCTTGGCCATGGCGGCGGCGGAGTCGGCATCCTTGATACCGAAACCAACGGCCACCGGCAGCCCGGTGTGGCGACCGATCTGTGCCAGTTTATCGGCCACAGACTGCACGTCCAGGCCAGCAGCACCGGTAACGCCCTTCAAGGCCACGTAATAGACATAGCCACTGGCCACCGCACAGATTTTCTCGATGCGAATGTCATCGGTGGTCGGTGCAAGCAGGAAGATGGGATCAATACCCTGGCCGCCCAGGGCCGTGAGCAGGTCGCGGGCCTCTTCCGGTGGCAGGTCGACGCTGATCACGCCGTCCACACCCGCTTCGGCGGCGGCCTTGGCGAAGGTGTCGTAACCCATCACCTCCAGCGGGTTGAGGTAGCCCATCAGCACCACCGGAGTGCTGGCGTCCTGGCGGCGGAACTCGGCCACCATAGCCAGTACGTCGCGCAGGCTGGTGCCTTGCCTCAGGGCACGTTCGGCGGCGCGCTGGATCACCGGGCCATCGGCCATGGGGTCGGAAAACGGCACGCCCAGCTCGATGATGTCGGCACCGGCAGCCACCATCGCGTGCATCAAGGGCACGGTAACGGCAGGCTCTGGATCACCGGCGGTAACGTAGGGAATAAGGGCCTGACGGCCCGCGTCTTTCAGTCGTTCGAAACAGTTCGTAATACGGCCCATGCTGGTTCTCTTGGTTTTTTCGCTTCAGTACACGAACGGAAATCTGCCAGCCCGGTCGCGGATACGGGCCATGCCCGCCATCAAAGACACTTGCCACCGAAACCCAGAGAGCACAGAGAGCACAGAGAAAGCTTGATATTCGTCATCTCTGTGTTCTCCGTGCCTCTGTGACAAGCAGATTTTTTCGCGGCTAACCTCCGTGGGCTTCAAACCTTGATGCCTTCCAAGGCAGCCACGGTATGGATGTCCTTGTCACCGCGCCCGGACAGGTTGACGACGATGATCTGGTTTCGAGCCATGGTCGACGCCAGCTTGCCGGCATAGGCCAGGGCATGGCTGGATTCCAGCGCCGGCATGATGCCCTCGACACGCGTCAGATTGTGGAAGGCCGCCAGGGCCTCATCGTCGCTGATAGCCACGTATTGGGCGCGACCTTCGTCTTTCAGCCAGGCATGTTCGGGACCGACGCCGGGATAATCGAGGCCGGCGGAGATCGAGTGCGTCTCGATAATCTGGCCATTGTCGTCTTCCATCAAATAGGTGCGATTACCGTGTAACACCCCGGGCCGACCGGCGCACAGGGGGGCGGCATGGCGCCCCGTCTCCAGCCCATGACCGGCGGCCTCGACGCCATAAACAGCCACATCGCTATCATCGAGGAAGGGATAAAACAGGCCGATGGCATTGGAGCCGCCGCCGACGCAGGCCACCAGGGCATCGGGTAGCCGCCCGGCCTGATCAAGGATCTGCGCACGAGCCTCGCGGCCGATGATGGCCTGGAAGTCGCGTACCATGGCCGGATACGGGTGCGGGCCGGCGACGGTACCGATGATGTAGAAGGTGTCGTCGATGTTGGTGACCCAGTCGCGCATGGCCTCGTTGAGGGCGTCCTTGAGGGTCTTGGAGCCGGACTCCACGGACACCACCTCGGCACCCAGCAGCTTCATACGATAGACATTGATGGCCTGGCGGGCGATATCCACCGCGCCCATGTAGACCACGCATTTCAGGCCCAGACGCGCCGCCACGGTGGCGGCGGCCACACCGTGCTGACCGGCACCAGTCTCGGCAATAATACGGGTCTTGCCCATGCGTTTGGCAAGCAGGGCCTGGCCGACCGTATTGTTCACCTTGTGCGCGCCGGTGTGATTGAGGTCTTCGCGCTTGAGGTAAATTTGCGCCCCACCCAGCTGTGCGCTCCAGCGTTCGGCGAGATACAACGGCGAGGGACGGCCGACGAATTGGCGCAGGTCTTCGTCCAGCTCATTGAGAAAATCATCGTCGCTGAGGTATTTATCGTAGGCCTCCTGCAACTCGCGCAGAGGCACCATCAAAGTCTCGGCGACGAAGCGTCCGCCATAGGGACCGAAGTGGCCATTGTCATCGGGCAACGCGCCTGCGGCCTGTTTGATCTGTACTGTCATTACTACTCCATTGTTCGTTGTGCACGTATCGGGCGCCATCGACTTCTCATTAGATCACTGCCAAAAGACATGCGCCACAGAGACACAGGGTGCACAGAGAATTCAAAAACGGTTAATAACAGCTTCCGTTATACAATGGTTTTCTCTGTGTCCGCCGTGTCTCTGTGGCAAAAAAGCTTTCAACTTTTGCAGCGACCATCTGCCACACGTACCGCGTCCACCAGTGCAGCCATCTTCACCGCGTCCTTGATACCCTTTGTCGACTCCACGCCACCGCTGAGATCCACAGCGAAGGGCCGCGCCGTGGCGATGGCCTCACCGACGTTGGCCGAGGTCAGACCGCCGGCCAAGACGATGG
>JALTPW010000832.1 GCA_026999335.1 Chromatiales bacterium | reverse complement strand
CCGATGACCAGAATGGCGGCGGTGTTTCTCACCCGTTTGTTTTGAATCCAGCCTTTAAGCCGATGCGCAAACACGCCGCTGGCCAGCATCACCGGCAGGGTGCCGAGGCCGAAGCTGGCCATCACCAGGGCGGCCTGGTGCCAGCTACCGGTGGAGGCGGCGAGGGTCAGGGTGCTGTAGGTCAGGCCACAGGGTAGCCAGCCCCACAGGGCGCCGAGCAGCAGGGCCTGTGAGGGCCGGGTGACGGGCATCAGGCGGTTGCCCAGGGGTTGCAGGTATTTCCACACATGGCCGCCAAGCCTTTCCAGGTGAACCAGACCGCGCCACCAGCCGGCCAGGTAGAGACCCATGGCGATCAGCATCAGTCCGGCAAAGATACGCAGGCCGGGGCCGAGGATGCCGGCCGGGCCTTGTAGCAGCGTACCCAGGCCACCTATCAGGGCGCCGGCGACGGCATAGCTGAAAATCCGTCCGCTGTTATAGAGCAGCAGGGTGGGCAGGGCGCTGCGCGGCTTGCGTTGCTGTTCCGGCAGGGCGAAGCTGAGGGCGTTCATGATGCCGCCGCACATGCCAATACAGTGGGCGCCACCGAGCAGGCCGATGATGAAGGCGGAGGTGAGGGTGATGATGGGATCATTCATATGCCTGGGGATCCGGGTTTATTTTTGGGAATCCGCGACGGCGCGCCTGACTACCGGTAAAATGCAGATCTGATTTATGGGCACCTTATTTTACTCATCTCTCGCGGTAATTGCTGACAATGAAGAATAAAGTCTTTCTGAGCGTCCTGCTGGGCGGTCTGTTGCTGATCCTGATCGCTATTATGTTGCCCGCACCTGATACTGATCGCGGCCAGTTTCTGCCTTGGCAGATCGAGCACACTGTCGGTGGGGGGACGCGCATTTTTGGTATTACCCTGGGCGAGACGACGCTGGATGAGGCGGAGAAACAGATGCACGGCGCTGCCGAGATTACGCTGTTTGCCATTCCGGATGGTGGCCACAAAGTGGAGGCCTATTTTGACAAGGTGGTGCTGGGTGGATTCTCGGCCAAGATAGTGATGGTGATGCAGTTGACGCAAGATGAGACGGCGGCGATGTTTTCCCGCGGTGTGCGTATCAGCACCATGGGTAGCGGTACCAACAAGGTGACACTCGCTTCGGAGGACGTGCGGCGGGTCTACGCGACACCCATTAGCAGCCTGGCCTATCTGACTCGCACGACGCTGGATGACGAGCTGCTGCTGAAGCGTTTTGGCGAGCCATCTGCCCGCGTTACCGAGCTGAAAAACGGCACGGTTCACTGGCTGTATCCCGAGCTGGGTCTGGATATTGCGCTGAGCAGCAAGGGGAAAGCGGTGTTGCAGTATGTGTTGCCTTCCGACTTCGATGCTCTGGTTAAGCCGCTGCGAGAACTGGAGGAAAACAGCGAAGGAAATGTTTAATTTCTCTGGGCTGGATTTCCTGCAGTTTGTGGCGAGTGTTACCCCAACCGGGTTGCTGCCACTGTTGCAGGAATAATCTCGTCGGGTGGGTGCCTCGCCCACCCATGCAGGCAGCCAGTGTTCGCGCAAATGGTGGACAATGCCCACCCTACGAACGGCGTAGATTTTTTGTTCGAGCGCCTGAGCATTAAAACGGCCCTACTCAGCATCCGGCCAGTTCTTCCCTGGGTCTTTTTTTACCGCCTGACCGTCTGCCGGTTTACGGTGTTGTTTCCCGCGTTTTTTCCTACTGCCACCCTCTTCCATCAGCAGACGCTGGGCGTCACCTTCCAGGTCATCGTATTGGCCACTCTTTACGGCCCAGATCAGCACGCCGACCATGATCAGGCCAAGGAATATCATGCCGGGAATCAGGGCGTAGATGACGTCCACTATTTGTTGCTCCTCGTTTTTGTGAACAGGCTGCGGATGCGGGCTGCGTTGCCGACCACCAGCAGCGAGCTGATGGGCATGGTAATGGCTGCCACCAGCGGGGTGATCATCGCGCTCATGGCCAAGGGTATCATGATGAGATTATAGGTGATGGAAATGCCTATATTCTGGCGGATGGTGCGCAGGGTGCGGTGTGACAGGGCGACACTGAGGCGAACCTTGTCCAGTTCATCGTTCATCAGCACGATGTCGGCACTTTCGCCGGAAACGTCGGTGCCGGAACCCAGGGCGATACCGACATCGGCGCGGATCAGCGCCGGGGCGTCGTTGATGCCGTCGCCCACCATTGCGACCTTGGCGCCCTTTTCCTGTAGTTGGTGGATGATGCGATCCTTGTCTTCCGGCAACACCTCGGCGATGACTTCCATGCCGCCCAGCTGTTTGGCGATGGTCTCGGCGACGGTACGCCGGTCGCCACTGAGCAGGGTCAGGCGCATGCCAGTGGCACGTAGGTTGTTGATGAGGGCGCGGGCATCCGTACGCAGACGGTCGGCGACGGCGATGATGCCGACTTCGTGGCCGTCGATGGCGACATGCACGCAGGTCATGGCCTGTGTCTCCCACTCTGCCACCCTGTGCTGTAGTTCATCGTTGCAGACGACAGCGTTTTGCGACAGCCAGTGAAGAGTGCCAACAATGAATTCGTGTTCGTCTACGCGGCCCTTGAGGCCGTGGCCAGGTTTGTTGACCACCTCACGGGCCTGCAAAGGGGGCAGGTCGCGGGCCTCGGCCTCGGTCTC
>JALTPW010000831.1 GCA_026999335.1 Chromatiales bacterium | reverse complement strand
TTTCCGACACCGATCTATTCAAGCAGGCACAGTTTGTCCTGGCGGTTAAAGCCAATCTGCGCCAAGAGGCCTTGCAGGCCCAGTTTCCGGCCCAGGTAAAAATTGGCCCCTCTGACTACATTCGTCAGATGGTCAATTCCGGCCTGCCCGGTATCAGCTTGCGCCTGCTGCCGGTCGCCCCCCGCCACATTCCCTACCATGCCGGATACACCTATTTCGAACTTGATCAAAGCAGCGAGTACTGGCAAGGACTGGAAAAGTCCGGGGCCATCGCGGTGCATGTATCGGGAACGTTTTCCGGTCTGGAAATGGCGCTTTGGGCGATTAAAGGAAGCACCTGACAAACATGGCTATCGACGACTCATCCGGCGACCCGGGCGACAGAACTGTATTTATCCCCCGACCAGGTGGGCGCGGCGTAACAGCCAGCGCACCCACTCCGCCTGCGCCTCCCCCGCCACCGTCTTACATTGCACCGGAACAACTGCCATTCACGAGTTCGGGCATCAACCCGTTGGTGGGCGCGGCATCCGCCCTGCTCAAGCTGGCCAGCAGCACGGGCAGCATGGTTTCACATCACGATATTGAAGGCCTGCGCAGGCAGGCCATGGAAGAAATCAAAAACTTTGAAGGCAAAGCCAGGTCACTGGGTTTGGCCAATGACGTCACCTACACCGGTCGTTATGTGCTGTGCGCCTTTATCGATGAAGCGGTTCTGAACACCATCTGGGGTAGCAGCAGCGCCTGGGCCCAGCAAGGCTTACTCAGCAGTCTGCACAATGAGACCAGTGGTGGCGAAACCTTCTTTGTCATCCTTGATCGCTTGCTCAAGGATCCCAATGCGAGTCTGGAGTTGCTGGAATTGATGTTTGTCTGCATCAGTCTGGGTTTTAAGGGGCGCTATGCCGTCGTGGACAGGGGCCAGGAAAAACGGGAAGAACTCAGAAACGTCGTCTTCGAACATATACGCCGACGCCGCGGCGAATTTCCGCGCGAACTCTCTCCACATTGGCAAAGCCAGTCCGGCCAAAAACGCGGTTTGCGTCAATTCATTCCGCTCTGGGTGGTGGTAGCCGTCGCCAGCGCCATCCTGCTGGCCATTTTCATCGGTTTTACCGTGGTACTGGAAGAACGCTCTGAACCGGTCTATGAATCACTGGAAAATATTGCCAGCCCTGAACCAAGTACGGCACAGCCTGAGCCATAACCCTCTACGCCAGAGGGAGCACCTGAAAACACCTTACATTTTAAGGGAAACACTGACCGCAACATGAAAAGACTGTTTCAATTTCTGAGCCAGAAATGGATTATCAGCATTGTCGGCATTATTGCCCTTGTCGTGCTGATCTGGTTTGGCGGTCCCTATCTGGGTATTGCGGAAAGCAAACCCCTCGCCAGTCCGTTCAATCGCCTGCTGGCCATCCTGATCCTGATCGTGGTCTGGGGCGCCAACAACTTCCGCCACAGAATCAAGGCCACCCAGGCAAACGACCAGATGATCGATACCCTGGTTGCCGCTCCGGAACCGCCTCAGGCGACAGCGGGCGATGTCTCCGCCGAAGAAGTGGCTGTCCTCAAACAACGCTTTGAAGAAGCCACCCAACATTTAAAGCAAACCAGCCTCAAAGATCGCCTGTTCGGCAAGCAATATCTTTACGACCTGCCGTGGTACATGATCATCGGCCCGCCCGGCTGCGGCAAAACCACCCTGCTGGAAAATTCCGGCCTTGAATTTCCCCTCGCTCGCTATCAGAACGAAAAGAAGGTCAGCGGCATCGGCGGAACACGCAACTGTGACTGGTGGTTCACCGATGACGCCGTGCTGCTGGATACCGCCGGACGCTATACCACTCAGGATAGCGACGCCGCCGTCGACAGCGGCGCCTGGCTCGGCTTTCTTGACCTGTTACGCAAGCACCGCCCACGCCGTCCACTCAACGGCATTATCGTCGCCCTCAGTGCCGAAGAGCTGTTAACGAGTTCGGAACAGGAAAGGGAACTTCACGCGCAAACCATTCGCCAGCGGATTCAGGAGCTATACACACAACTGGGCGTCGAGCTGCCTGTCTATTTTCTGGTTACCAAGATCGATCTGATTGCAGGATTCAACGAATTCTTTGATGACCTGAATATCGAAGAACGCGCCCAGGTCTGGGGGGCCACTTTTTCTCAAAATGATTCACGCCGAAACCATGACCTGGGCGTGCTGTTCGCCACGGAGTTCGATGCCCTGCTGGAAAAACTCAATGCCCGTGAATTGTGGCGCATCTACCAGGAACGCGACCAAAATCGTCGCCGGCTGATCCATGGTTTTTCCCAGCAAATGGCCGGATTGAAACCGCTGCTCGAATCCTTCATCCAAAAAACCTTCAACCCCAGCCGCTTCGAAAGCAATCCCTGGCTGCGCGGTGTCTATTTCTCCAGCGGCACCCAGCAAGGCAGTCCCATCGACCGGGTAATGAATGCCTTGGCGGGCTCTTTCGGCCTGAGCTTGCAGGCATTACCGGCCTATCGGGGCCGACCCCGCAGTTATTTTATTCACCGTTTCTTTCGCGACATCCTGTTTCAAGAAACCGAGTTGGCCGGTGCCAATATTCGCTATGAGCGCCAACGCCTCTGGTTACAGCGCGGCGCCTATGCCGGCGCACTCATCCTGACCGTGGTGGTCATCTTTTCCTGGGCCACTAGTTTTACCCGCAATGACCTCTGGATGGACAAGATCGAGGCCAGTGTTGAAAACTACCAACAGGTTGCCAGCAGCCTTCCCTCCCAACCCGGCCCGCGCGACATCCTGCAAACGCTTCAGGCAGCCAAGGAAATCACTCTGGTTTACAATGCAGGCAGCAAGACACCCTGGTTTATGGGCATGGGCCTGTACCAGGGCTACAAACTCGGCGATGCCGCCGAACGCGCCTATCACAGGGCACTACAACAGTTCCTGATTCCGAACATCAAGACACGCCTTGAAGACGAAATGGGCAAGGAACGCAGAGATCCGGAGCAATTACGCCAGCTACTGAGCATCTACATGATGCTCATCAGCCCGGATACCCTGGATGCCAAAACCTTCCGTCCCTGGGTAAAAACGGGTTGGGAACAGCAACTGAACGAGCAAACTGAAATCCGTGATCGTTTGCTCGGCCATCTGGACGCACTGTTGCTCACCAAGCTACCACCACAGACGCCAAACCAGCAGTTGATCGCCAGGGCGCAACGGGTCGTCTGCGAACTCCCGCTGACAAGCCAGATCTACGCCCGACTCAAACAGCAAGCCAGCGCAAACGTCGATGACTACGACTTCACCCGTCTGAGCAAACAAATCACGAAACTTCTCGTCAGCAAGGGCGACAAAAGCGTCCCCAGCTTTTACACCTTCACCGGCTACCATGAAATTCTCGATGCGGAAGGCATCAATACCGCCAGACTGACCATCGCGGAAAACCGCCGCATCTGTGAAGACAAAAAGGATGAACTCGCCACGGCCGATCCCGAGACACTGCTACGCCATGTGCGCAACCAGTACTTCGATGACTACGTCGATCATTGGGATGAGTTTCTGGCTAGCATTGAACTCACCAACATTCGTAACCTCAACCATGCGGCTGAGACACTCGAAACCCTTTCAGGACGAGATTCACCCTTGGAATTGTTCATCAAGGCGGTCGCTGAACAGACCCTCCTGGAGCGTGCCAAACTGAAAGGCATCCTGGATCATTTCGATGTCACCAAAGACCTCCGCAAACCCGGCAATGCCGTCGAGCGCACCTACGCGCCACTGCATCAATTGCTGCAAAGCCAGGATGACAAGCCTTCCGGCATCGACACCATTCGCAGCCAGCTACGCAACCTATACGATTACACGGCCGAAATCTCAGACGCCTCAGATCAATCAGAGGCCGCCTTCGAGGCCGCCAGGACGCGCATGGGCCAAAGCAAAAAGGACGCCATCCGTGAACTACGCACGACCGCACGCAAGCTGCCCAAGCCGGTGGCAGGTATCGTCAAGTCCGCGGCAACCCAGAGCTGGGGTACCGTACTCGGCAGTGCGCGTGCCTATATCAACACCGTCTGGCGCAGCAGCGTCTTGCGCGAATACCGCGCCAGCCTTGAAAACCGCTACCCGATATTCGTCAAGGGACAACAACAAACGGCCCTGGCTGATTTTGGCAATTTTTTTGGTGAGTCAGGCAGCATCGATAACTTCACCAAGACTTATTTAGCCCCCTTTGTCGATACCCGCCGCTGGCGACTGCGTGTGGTCGACGAACGCAGCCTGGGCCTGAGTAACAAGGCTCTTTCCCAGCTCAAACGCGCCGCCCGGATCAGGGAAATGTTTTTCCAGGACGGCGGCAATCAGGTTTCCGTGCATTTTACGCTGAAACCTCTGTATCTCGATGCCAGCGTCAAACGCTTCCTCATCGATGTCACCGGCAAGCGCCTGAGCTATCAACACGGCCCGCCCCGCACCTCGGCCATTGAATGGCCCGGCCCGGACAACAACAATCGCGCCCGCATCATCTTTGAGCGTATTGGTGCCGGCAGTTTCAGCATCACCAAGGATGGCCCCTGGGCCTGGTTCAAGCTGCTGGACGCCTCCAGCAGCGAACGGCGTAGCAATGACCAGGTCATTATCCACTTCAGCGCTGCTGGCCTGAAGGCGAGCTATCAGCTCCAGGCCGGCAGCGTAACCAACCCTTTTTCATCGAACGATTTCATCCGTTTCCGCAGTCCGGAGCGACTTTAATGCTGCGCTCGGGCTACTACGGAAAAATCCCGAGCAAGGGAGATTTCATTACACGTCACCTGCCCGGCTCATTCGTGGAACCCTGGGATCAGTGGTTACAATCCAGCATCGCGGCCAGCAAGACACAGCTGGGTGAACAGTGGCTCGATTTCTATCTCACCTGTCCGATCTGGCGTTTTGTCATCAGCAGCGCGGTGTGCGATGAACAAGCATGGACCGGCATCCTGATTCCCAGCGTCGATCGTGTCGGCCGCTATTTCCCCTTCAGTATCGCCCTGCCCCTTGGCGCCTCAAACCACCTGCTCACGATTGCCGGCAATGAAGACGAATGGTTTAGTCAGGCGGAAACGCTGGCCCTGACAGCACTTGACCGGGACAGACAATTGGAAGAATTTAACCGCTCATTAGATGAACTCGGCCTGCCGCCTGGCTTGACGAACCCTGATGACTCATCATTACCGAAAGAAGTCACTACCGGCCTGAACAATAGTGGCCATTGGCATTTGTCATGCGGTGCGACCAGCACCATTAACCGAAGCCTCATTACGCTGTTGGAACAGCTTCTCTACGAGCGCCTCGATCACTTCAGTGCCTGGTGGACAAACGGTTCCGAACACATCGAACCCTCCTTGTTGATCTGCAAAGACCTGCCCTCAGCGGAATCCTTTTCCGCCCTGCTTGACGGCCAATGGCAAACGCGAGGGTGGGATAATCCTTTGAATTTAGCCGCGACAACCGGGACAGCGCAGCAAAACGCCGGAGTAGAAAACATATGAGCAATGACACCCTGCTTGTTTGGTCCTCAGCCTGCAAAACCCATCCGGGTAAAGTCCGAAAAATCAACGAAGACGCCTGTCTCGACCTTCCTGAGCTGGGGCTTTGGGCCGTGGCCGATGGCATGGGCGGCCATGAGGCCGGTGACATCGCCAGCCAACTCATTGTCGAGCGATTAAAAAACATCAGAGAGCCTACAGATATTCACGGATTCATCGCTGAAATCAAAACCTGCCTGACAGAGGTAAACCGGCAACTTAGGGAAATGGCCAGTCAACGCTACCAAGAACGCACCATCGGCAGCACCATCGTCGCCATGGCAGCCTTTGGCAATCAATGCGCCTTTATCTGGGTGGGGGACAGTCGTATCTATCGCTTGCGCAACGGCGAGCTGGAAAAACTGACCAAAGACCACAGCATGATCGAAGACTACATTGACCAAGGCCTGCTATCCCCCGAAGGAGCAGAAGCCAGCGAAATCGCCAATGTATTGACCCGTGCAGTTGGCGCAGAAGACGAGCTGGACGTTGATTGTAAAATCGCCACATTGTGTGGTGACGATGTATACCTGCTTTGTAGTGACGGGCTTTACCGTGAAATCACCGATGAGCAAATTACCCAAGGCATGGCTATGGATAACTGCACAGATAGTGCCAAGCAAGTATTAGAATTGGCACTTGAAAATAAGGCCAGGGACAATATTACCGCTGCTGTTATACAGATAAAAAACGCGTTTGCATAAGGTATTTTTGTGGTTCTTCGCAGGTTTGTGTAAAGCTCTAAGGTGCCGGATTCAGTCCGCCACAGTCCAAGTAGAGTGGACACGCCTTTTGTGCCCACGCGGAATTAGGGCAGTGAACAGGTTGATACGTGGGCACAAAAGACGTGTCCATCACCCTACAAAGCTGAAAGTCCGGATACGGGCCGGTTCGTTTTTTAAACCCACTCCTGCCAGTATTCCCAGAAATCCATGTAGGATGTGGTGAGTTCCACGAACCGCATCGCTCAAACACCTGTCATCACCAGTACCCAGAACTCGATAACACAAACGATGCGGTTCGCTACCGCTCACCAGCATCCTACAAAGACAACCGAAATAACGAATCGCACACCGGTCTTGGCAGGGTTGTCGCTACAACCCCTATATCCCAAACCCACAGCGTTATTCGGCAAGCCAATTTTGCTGCAAAAATCCAGGGGCACTCGTATTGAACAATGGGGCATCCGCTTGCAACAAGGCAAGCTCCAATGCCGCTGCACGGCGCTGGCGTTGATACCCATCGCGCAACACCTTCTGGCAATATTCAACACTTATCGGCTGGCCACATAAATAGCGCGTGCCGGGACGAAAGTGTTTGCTGTTCTCCTGCCACCATGATCGAATCAAACTAGGTTCAGGCCAGGGTAGATCCTCATCCGGATCCATGGCCACGTCCTCGTCTTGCGGATTCTCTGTCGGCCCAGCTTCGAAGCCATCAGGCCATTCTCCCTCCAGGTCGTCATAGGCTATATCCACACCCGTGATCATGCTGAACGACTCGCCGGCAACACGGGCCAGCTCAGGATTCATCATGAGCTCTATCAACCAGGGAATGACAACCGGGTCACCAACCATCCCGGTTCCGCGAGCAATCAGGCGTTGGCTGTCAGCTGTTTTTGAAAGCGCATTTAAAAACAACTGTGACTGTTTGATATCCACTATTCGCAAAAGTAGTTGAATGGCAGGCTCACGATAAGCAGACGCCACTGCAACAAAAGTTTTGAGCCTATCGATTGCAAGCGGGTCAGACAGCAGTACCCCCGACCAGGCTGACCAGAAGCAACACGCCAGATCATTCGACTGATCGAATTGCTTGAGTACTGGAAGCAGATTTTTTTGCTTAAGCTCACCCACCGCACGCAAGGCTCGCGCCTGAATCAAAGGGTCAGCATTCTGTAGCGCCATGCCCAGTATTTCTCCGGGATCAAGCTGGCGAATGGCATAGGCTGAAATAGCAAGATAACGATAGATATCAGCGCTAGCATTCGCCATGCCGGGTACCCAGCGTTGAAAACATTCATCATCAATCCAGCCCAGTGCCGATACAAGCGCCTGTAAATTTTCCGGTGTTGACTCGGATGCCGTTATTACCTCATCAACCCGGCGACCATCGTCACCTTCAAAGGCAAGTACTGCCGCTGTAAAAATCTCACCGGGCTCTTTTATCGTCAGCGCCTCCTCACAGATCTCCCAGCCTGCATCACCGGCAATGCGCAGGCCATCGATATTCGCCTCTAAACGATCATCCAGATGAGCCAGATCCTTGAGGGAGTAATGCGGCTCACACACCGCAGCATGACGCTGCAGCCATAAAAAGGCAGCTTCTTCAGCATGTTGATCAATGATAGATTTTATAATGGGTGCTTGCATTTGGAACTA
>JALTPW010000830.1 GCA_026999335.1 Chromatiales bacterium | reverse complement strand
ACAGCAGGCTCGCCAGCAATAACCGACGCAGACCAAAGCGTGGCACCAGACGGTGCATGACAAGAAATACACCGACCTCCGCAATCACCCCCAGCGCCCACAGCTGGCCGATCAGCGAACGCGAATAGCCCTGCTCCTCCATATAGATAGTGTAAAAAATATAGTACGGCCCATGGCTGGCCTGTAGCAGAAAACAGACCACCAGCAGAGCCACTACCTCGGGACGCACCAACACCCGGCGCAGGGGTTCGTGATGCAGCGACAAATGAGCAGAGGCACGCTCAGGCACAGCAAGACTGGCCAGCCAGATAACACCGAACAGGGTAAGCAGTATGATCGGCAGAATACCCGCCCCCTGCGCATCCAGCAGCGGGCCAAGGGTCGCCACGGCGACGATGAAACCGATGGAACCCCACAGACGAATACCGCTGTAGCGGTGGCTATCACGGCCCAGGTAATTAAGCGTGGTGGCCTCGAATTGCGGCAGAGTGGCATTCCAGAAAAAGCTGAACACCATCATTACCACGGCCAGCCACCAATAATCCTCGACCCAAAACACGCCGGCAAAGGCAACCGCGCCCAGCAGACAGCCGATACGCACGATGCGCATGCGATAGCCGGTATGGTCGGCGATCCAACCCCAGATGTTGGGTGAGACGATCTTGGTAGCCATGATCAGGGCCATCAGGGTACCGATGGCGAGGGCGTCGAAACCCAGTGATTTGAGGTATAGCGACCAATAGGGAATCAGCGCGCCAATGGAGGCGAAATAGAAGAAATAGAAACCGGACAGCCGCCAGTAAGGGACTGGCTGGCTGTCGCTGGCCGGCTCAGGCACCCGGGGTGGCGGGGATGACGGGCGTCTGGCTCTCCACGTCGGCATTCTGCGCGCGGTGACGCAGCCAGTGATCCATCAGGGTGATGGCCAGCATGGCCTCGGCGATGGGCGTGGCGCGGATGCCGACACAGGGATCGTGGCGACCCTTGGTGATCACCTCTACCGGTTCGCCGGCGAGGTTCACGCTGCGCCCGGGCAGACGCAGGCTGGAGGTGGCCTTGAGGGCGATGCTGACAGTGATGTCCTGGCCAGTGGAGATACCGCCGAGGACGCCGCCAGCGTGGTTGCCGAGAAAACCCTCGGGGCTGATCTCGTCACGGTGCTCAGTGCCCTTTTGCGTCACCGACTCGAAACCGGCGCCGATCTCCACGCCCTTCACCGCATTGATGCTCATCATGGCGTGGGCGATATCGGCGTCGAGGCGGTCGAAGATGGGCTCGCCCAGGCCCGGCGGCATACCGCTGGCCACCACGTTGATGCGCGCGCCGACGGAGTTGCCCTCCTTGCGCAGGGCGTCCATGTAGGTTTCCATTTCCGTCACCTTGGCAGCATCCGGGCAGAAGAAGGGATTGCGCGGTACTTCATCCCAGTCGAACTGCCCGGCCTTGATGGGACCGAGCTGGGCGAGATAGCCACGGATACGCGCACCCAATTTCTCCGCCAGATATTTCTTGGCAATGGCACCAGCGGCCACGCGCATGGCCGTCTCGCGCGCCGAGGAACGCCCACCGCCACGGTAGTCACGAAAACCGTATTTTTGCTGATAGGTGTAGTCGGCGTGACCGGGGCGGAAGCGGTCGAGAATATTGCCGTAGTCCTTGGAACGCTGATCCGTGTTGTGAATGATCAGGGCAATGGGGGTGCCGGTGGTTCTACCCTCGAACACACCGGAGAGGATTTTCACTTCGTCGGCCTCGCGGCGCTGGGTGGTGTGGCGCGAGGTGCCGGGCTTGCGCCGATCCAGATCACCCTGCAGATCGGCCTCGCTCAGAGCCAGCCCGGGCGGGCAACCATCGACAATGCAGCCGATGGCCAGGCCGTGACTTTCGCCAAACGAGGTAACGGTGAATAACTTGCCAAATGAGTTTCCAGACATGGGGCGCAATTGTAGCGGGTTAGGGACGGGAAACAAATCACTGTGGGTGTGTTCAGCGTTTTGCCGCCTCGGCGCGGCGCTTGTTCCACTCGGCGCGTGCCTTGATGCGCTCGGCAATACTCATGCCGGTGTAATCAGGTTCCTCGATATCTTTCGTGGCATCGCGCTGCTTGCCCGGCTGCTTGTGTTCGTCCACAGGCTTTTTGCGCTCATCAATTATTGTTTCATCGTCCTTTACCGGCTCATGAACCGGCTCGATGTCCGGGATCGGATTGATAACGGGAACAGGCACCGCATCATGGCCGTGTTCATCGGTGCGGCTGGCTGCCGCCTCACGTTCAACCGCCTGCTGCACCCGCAGATCACCGATGGCACTGCGGAAACGCCGCAGTGGCGCGCCACTCTCACCCTCCGCATTGCTGTCCAGCAATGCCTGGGTTTCGTCACCATCGGACGCCGTCTGTGCGGGATGCAACAACGCCGCCTCAGCGGCCTTATTCAGGACGATAATGGCAATACGGCGATTGACGGGGTCACGTGGATTTTCCTTGTCGAAGGGCACCATGGAAGCCAGACCCACCACCTTGGCGATCTTGCCGGCATCGTAGCCGCCGGCAATCAACTCACGCCGCGAAGCATTGGCGCGATCCGCCGATAGCTCCCAGTTGGAATAGCCCTTGCGGCTGACAAACTTCGTCGCATCGGTATGCCCGGTCAGGCTCAGTTTGTTAGGCACCTTGTCGATGAC
>JALTPW010000829.1 GCA_026999335.1 Chromatiales bacterium | reverse complement strand
TATGTGTTTCAATTATAACTGGTTGCGGTAAAAGCGATTATTTGCGTGTTTCGAGTAATGGTGATGGTTTTATTCAATTAGACAAAGTTGATGTTCACTCAATGAGTGAAATCGAAGATGTGAAAGGAAATAAGGCGATATTGGTTGAGCTTACAGAAACGGGCCAATTGAAAATGCATACATTCACACATAAAAATGTAGGGAAAGATGTGTCAATGAATTACGGATCTGTGACGGTGTTAAAAAATGTACATATCGTTGAAGCAAGTGCCATGGAAAAATTTCGCCTGTCTGTCAACGACAAGAGCTTAATGGTGAAAATACTTGAGTCTTATGAAAAATGATGACCGATGCTGATCGGGTGGATGTAATTGCTCTGGGTTATAGCCTGGAGTTAGTGGCGAAAAAGGTAAAATAATGTAGTAGACTGGCGGCGGCTGCGTTGCGGCAGTTTTTAACGCAGTTAGCTTCAATGGAGGCGAGATAAGTGGGCGTTCTAAATTATACGTCCCATCACAATTTAAAGGAGTGGATCACATGTCTTATGATATGTATATGAATATTGATGGTATACCGGGCGAGAGCACGGACGACGCACATACTGATTGGATGGAACTGCTGAGTTACGGCCACGGTCTGTCGCAGGCCGTTTCGGGAACCAGTGGCACCGGTGGGCGTACCGGTGGACGTGCTGATTTTCAGCATTTTATGATCAGCAAGACCATCGACAGTGGCACACCGGATTTGGCGATCTACTGTGCCAGCGGTAAACATATTCCCAAGATCGAGATTGAGCTGTGTTTGGCAACCGAAGACAAACACACCTTTATGAAGTATGTAATGGAGGATGTGATCGTTAGTTCGGTATCCCAGGAGGCCAATAGTGGCACAGAGGGAAATCGACCCACCGAGGTGGTGACATTTGCCTATGGCAAGTTAGTGTGGGAATACACTCCGGTGGATCAAATGGGCGCGACCGGCGCGGCTTCAACGCGCACCTGGAATCTTGAGACCAATAAGCAGGAATAACCACCCAGTGAGTTAAGGGCGCCTCTAAGAATTCTATGCAAAGCGGTGATGGCAAGGTGAAAAGCCGGCAGAAATGCGGAATTTACAGCAGGTAAATACGCATTCTAGCTTGCGTGCAACGTCGCCAGCGCGGTTTCAGTGGATTCTGGAGGTGCCCATAAAGGATTTTCTGCCTTCGAGGGCGTAATGAAATAGCGCGTCAAAGGAGAGAAAGTATGGAGGTGGAAGGGTTTCTGCAAGCGGGTGAGCTGGAAGAAACATTAAACCAATTACAGGCACAGGTGCGTGATGCCCCCTCAAAGGCGGAGCTGCGCATTTTTCTGTTTCAGTTGCTGGTGGTGATGGGGCAGTGGCAGCGCGCCCTGACACAGTTAAACGTGGCCGGCGAGTTGGATGCCGGTGCCCTGGCGATGGTGCAGACCTATCGTGAAGCGATTCGCTGTGAAGTGCTGCGCGCCGAGGTTTTTGCCGGCAAGCGTTCACCACTGCTGTTCGGGCAGCCAGCGCAATGGGCGGCCAATCTTGTCGAGGCCCTGCGTCTGTGGGCGGATGGGCATTATGCACAGTCGAATGAGTTGCGTGAAAAGGCCTTCGAGCTGGCGCCAGTTTCTTCGGGTGTTTGTAATGGCAAGCAGTTTGACTGGATTGCGGATGCGGATATGCGCCTGGGTCCGATGCTTGAGGCGATCGTCAATGGTCAGTATTACTGGATTCCATTTAATCAAATACAACAAATCACGATTGAAGAACCGGCAGACCTGCGCGACATGGTCTGGACGCCGGCCTATTTTGTCTGGGCAAACGGTGGCGAATCGGTTGGCCTGATTCCGAGCCGATATCCGGATTCTGAGACCTGTGAGGAAGGTGCCATCCGTCTGGCGCGAAAGACGGAATGGCAGCAGTACAGTGAAGGTCTTTATGTGGGCCTTGGCCAACGGCTGTTAACGACCGATGAAGACGAGTATTCGCTGATGGATATTCGATCCATTTCGCTGGATACGGCGATGGAGCCTGATCTAAAGACGGAGTCGGTTGCCACGGACGAGGTCGACGATGGCTGAGTTAATGCCGAAGGAACGGCTACAGCCTTCGTTGCTGGACCGTCTTACTGACGATGATCCGCATAAAACCAGGGAGTCCCGCCAGCAGCGGGTGTTATCTATCGGCGCACTGAGATCGGCAGTGCTGCGCGATTTGGGCTGGTTATTCAATTCGGATAATTTTACCGGGGAGTCGCTGGATGGTTATCCGTTGGTTGCCCATTCCGTGCTCAATTATGGCTTGCCTGATCTGGCCGGGCACACGGTATCGAGTACCGATGTGGGCGTCTTGGAACATACCCTGCGCCAGGTGATCCTCGATTTTGAGCCGCGCATCCTGCGCAATACGCTCAAAGTACGTGCAGTGATTGCGGCGGGGGAGATGAACCATAATGCCATTACCTTCGAAATTGAAGGGGAACTCTGGGCTCAACCCTTACCAGAGCGCATGTACCTAAAAACACAGGTGGATCTGGAAAGCGGCAATATTTCCATCGCGGAAAACGCCCGGACGGGCAGTGCCTGATGGATCCCCGGCTGCTGAGATACTATAACCGCGAACTGCAACATGTGAGAGAAGTCGGCGCGGAATTCGCCAAAGAGTTCCCTAAAATCGCCGGGCGCCTCGGGCTTGAAGAGCTGGAATGCGCCGATCCTTATGTGGAGCGGTTGCTGGAAGGCTTTGGATTTTTGGCGGCCCGGGTGCAGCTCAAGGTCGATGCGGAGTTTCCCCGCTTTACCCAAAATCTGCTGGAAATGATTTATCCGCATTATCTGGCGCCAACGCCGTCCATGGCGGTTGTCCAGTTCCAGCCGGATTTAAGTGAAGGCTCGCTGGCAAATGGCATTGTCATCCCGCGGCACAGTGTCTTGCGCAGTCGTTTGGGCGGGGGGGGGCAAGCTGTCTGCGAGTATCGCACCGCCCATGAAACAGAACTTTGGCCGATCCAGATCAAAGAGGCCGAGTATTTCAGTTATCTGGGTGAGCTTGG
This sequence comes from Chromatiales bacterium, assembly GCA_026999335.1. GTDB lineage: Bacteria > Pseudomonadota > Gammaproteobacteria > SZUA-152 > SZUA-152 > DRQN01. Next base: position 4,877 of record JALTPW010000829.1, on the reverse strand, counting down.
CAAGCCTGATTTTCCTCATGTGCAGGATGCAAAGGCCGGCATTCGTCTACGCCTGCAAGCAAGCAGCGGCCTGACCTTCGACCAAATATCATTGCAAAAGCTGTCATTTTATCTTCGCGGCAGTGATGGGCTCCCGATGCAGATATACGAACGCATGCTTGCCAATGGCGTGGCGTTGGTCGTTATGCCGGCAGACAAAAAAGCCTCAGGCTATGAGGTGCTGGACAGGTCTCATATTCGGCGTGTGGGTTTCGAGGACGACCAGGCCTTATTGCCCTACAGTCAGAGATCGTTTAGCGGCTACCGCTTGCTACAGGAATATTTTGCCTTTCCAAGTCGTTTTATGTTTGTTGAGTTCAACGGCATAGAGAGCGCCGTTCAGCGTTGCAGGAATACCGAAATCGATATTGTCATTCTGCTGAACCGAAGTGATAACGATCTCGAGAAACTCGTCAGCAAAGATAACTTTGCCTTGTTTTGCTCGCCAGCGATCAATCTTTTTTCCAAACGCACAGACCGTATCCATCTGACCGATACGAAGTATGAATATCATGTGGTACCTGACCGCAGCAAGCCCATGGATTTTGAGGTTTATCAGGTCAACAGTGTCGTGGGATTGGGTACCAGTGCCGATCAGGAGCAGGAATTCCTGCCGTTTTATGCGGCTAACGACCTCGGTACTGAGGCGGATTTAAATGCCTACTACGCCGTGCAACGTATTCCGCGTTTGCTGTCATCACGCCAGCGCAGGCAGGGTGCCCGTTCCAGCTATCTGGGCAGCGAGGCCTATGTGTCGCTGGTCGATGCCAGTGAAGCCCCCTACCGCACCGAGCTGCGTCAACTTGCGGTGGAAGCTCTGTGCACAAACCGGGATCTGCCGTTACATATGCCGGTCGGTCAGGGAAAGACAGATTTCAATATGGAGATGAGTGCGCCGGTGAAGTCCGTCAGATGTGTGGCCGGGCCAACAGCGCCCAAGCCGTCATTTGTCGAGGGCGAGACCGCCTGGCGCTTGATCAATCATCTCTCGCTCAATTATCTGTCGTTGGCTGGCAGCAGTCACAACGAAGGTGCCGCGGCCCTGCGTGATCTGATGACGCTGTATGGTGACACCAGTGAGGCGGCGATTAAAAAGCAGGTCGAAGGACTTAAGTCCATCACCACACAGGCCATCACCCGGCGTATTCCACTTGCCGGTCCGATCACTTTTGGTCGAGGTCTGGAGGTCAGCGTGACATTCAATGAAGCTGATTTTGAAGGCTCAGGTGTTTTTCTTTTGGGGGCGGTGTTGGAGCAGTTTTTCAGTAAATTCGTATCGATAAATTCATTTACAGAAACGGTTATCAGGTCGCATGACCGTGGAGAGATCATTCGATGGCCAGCAAGGATAGGAAGGCGTCAGACCTTGTAGTGCTGCAACAGGCTCTGCAGGATGCGCCGTATGATTTTGATTTTTTCCAGGCAGTTCGCCGTCTGGAATGTGCATATGATGACAAACCAAGGCTGGGGCAGTCGCTGAAGGCAAGCACTGATCCTGTTCGTCTGGCGCAACAGCCGTCCTTGCGTTTCGCCCCTGCGCCATTGGACTCATTCGAGCCCGGTGGCGAAAACAGGCCACCGCGTTTATCGGTTAATTTCTTTGGCCTGCTTGGCCCGAACGGGCCTTTGCCTTTGCATCTGACAGAGTATACCTACGAGAGAATGCATAATGCGGGCGATGCCACCTTTGCCCGTTTTCTCGATGTGTTTCATCACAGGATGTTGTCGCTGTTTTACCGGGCCTGGGCCAATGGCCGGCCGAGCGTCGAATATGATCGCCCAGAAACCGACCGCTTTGCATTCTATGTCGGGGCTCTTGCCGGTTTAAGGAAGCCCCCACGGCCGGATTATGATGCTGAATTGTATTTTGCCCAATTGCACCATGCCGGGCGAATGTCCTGCCAGACGCGTCATGCCGAGGGCCTGAGTGCCGTGCTCAAGGGTTTCTTTCGCCTGCCCATCAAAATTACCCAGTTTGTTGGTCATTGGCTGCCGTTGCCGGAAGATTGTCGCTGCCGGCTGGGCGGCGGCGCCAGCCAAGCGGCGGCGCTGGGTGGTAGTGCAACATTGGGGGCGGAGGTCTGGGACTGTCAGAGCAAATTCCGCATTATTCTTGGCCCCGTCGGGTATAGCGATTACCAGCGTTTTCTGCCGGGAAAAAAAAGCATTCAACGGATGATCGGATTGTTGCGCCAGTATATTGGTGATGAGCTTTGCTGGGATGTGAATCTGGTGTTGAAAAAAGATGAAGTACCCGGTTTAAGGCTGGGGCAATTGGGGCAGTTGGGCTGGACAACCTGGCTGATGACAGAAAATGCCAGCCGCGATGCGCAGGATCTGGTTATGGAGCCGATAGCCCAGGAGACGGAGACCAGCACCTAAACAAGGACTAAAAAATATACAGGTTGTTTGGCGGCTATTTATATTACTAGGAGCCTGTCGGACTTAGGAGATCGAAACAATGGGCCAAAATGGGCTTTCCGCAGTAGATTCATCCTAAGTCCGACAGGCTCCTAGAAAAGAAAGAGGAAACATGATGTCGTATTTCCAAACCCTAAGGTCAAACTATCCATGGGACAATCCATGTGATGCAAAGAATAAAAAAGGGGAGCCTCTTTTTAAAAATCAATGCGCCATAAAACTTAGTTATGCAATGAGCAAAACTGGCACCAGCTTTGTTGGTTATCCTTCGGGCAGAAAATGCTGGGTACATAAAAATAAAAATCATATTCTAGCTGCCAAAGAGTTGGCGGACTGGATTGATAGAGGGGCAGTGCCACAAATACAAAAATCAAAAGATATTACTGGTGAATACTGGCGTACTAACCAGTCGGAAATAAAGGATACACTTTCTTTCTATTTTAGAAAGGACATTCATTGATTTGGAACCGACTGCCCGGAATAAAGTATTAGTGAAATCCTTTTTCAGAAATGAAGTGGTATCCTTTGCTGCTGGCCAGGTAGTAACAAGATCTTAGGTAAGAAGGGAATTATCTGTTTTGAGGATTATTATGCTGCTAGCGATGGCTCTGGTGGTGATCATATTGATCTATGGGATGGCGATTCTCTGACGGGCTTAGGCTCGTGGCTCAGGATCAGGTTCAATATTGTAGTTCCTGGTTATTGGTCGGATTTCAGAAAATCAAAAAAAATACGATTTTTTGAGGTCCGAAAGTGAAAAAAATAGGGCTGTTTTTTTTAGGAATGATTGTTGGCCTAATAATTAGTTTTGCTCTTGTATATTTATCCGGCACTTTGTTTGAATATTTTAGTATCCAGTTTTATGGATCGGAGTCTGACCAGCAAAGAAATTTCAATATATTTTTGCTTGTCAGTGTCATGTTTTCTTTCCTTGGTGGGTGGCTATTTGTCAAGAAATTTGCTTAACGATTTTCTTCGGGCAGCAGGCTAAAGCGCTATTTTATAAAAAAATTGCCACTTCAGCCTGCTGCTGAGTGTGGCGTTATACAGGACATGTGTCATGACTGATATCAGCCGGGTTGCCTTGTTTGGCAAACTCAACAGCCTGGGTTACAAGGCAATAGAAAGCGCTACCGTGTTTTGCAAAATGCGCGGTAATCCCTATGTTGAACTGGTGCACTGGTTTCACCAGATTCTACAGTTGCAGGACTCGGATCTGCATCGCATCATCAAACAGTTTAATCTCGAACCCTCACATTTGGCACAGGATTTTACCGATGCCCTGGATCGCCTGCCGCGCGGCTCCACCTCTATTTCTGATTTTTCATCACACATCGAAGAGTCCGTTGAGCGGGGCTGGGTCTACGGCACATTGATGTTCGGTGAATCCCAGGTGCGCACTGGTCACCTCATCATCGGCGTTCTCAAGACATCCAGCCTGCGTCATGCCTTACAGGGGATTTCAAAACAGTTCGAAAAAATCAATCTCGACACGTTGACCGAGAAGTTTGATGAAATTGTCGGCGGATCGCCTGAAGAGCACATGAGCGCCAATGACGGTTTTCAGGTGGGAGGTGGTGCCGTGCCGGGTGAAGCGAGTGGTGCCATGGCGCCAGCGCAACTGGGCAAGCAGGAGGCGTTGAAACAATTTTCTATCGACCTGACTGAAAAGGCACGCAAGGGTGAGCTGGATCCCATCGTTGGTCGTGATGCCGAGATTCGTCAGATCATCGATATCCTGATGCGCCGCCGGCAAAACAATCCAATCCTGACCGGTGAGGCGGGTGTTGGAAAAACCGCCGTGGTCGAAGGTTTTGCATTACGCATTGCCGCTGGCGACGTACCACCCAGCCTTACCGATGTGAGTCTGCGCACCTTGGATCTGGGCCTGTTACAGGCCGGCGCCAGCATGAAAGGTGAATTTGAACAACGTCTGCGCCAGGTGATTGAAGAGGTGCAGTCATCACCCAAGCCCATTGTCCTGTTTATCGACGAAGCCCACACCCTGATCGGTGCCGGTGGGGCTGCCGGTACCGGTGACGCCGCCAATCTGCTCAAGCCTGCATTGGCGCGAGGTACCTTGCGCACGGTGGCGGCCACCACCTGGGCCGAGTATAAAAAGTATTTTGAAAAAGATCCGGCTCTGACGCGGCGTTTTCAAGTCGTGCAGGTGGATGAGCCGAGTGAAGAGAAGGCGATTCTGATGATGCGCGGCATGGCCTCGACACTGGAATCACATCATCACGTCCAGGTACTGGACGAGGCGTTGGAATCAGCGGTCAAGCTTTCGCATCGTTACATTCCGGCGCGGCAACTGCCGGATAAGTCGGTCAGTCTGCTCGATACCGCCTGTGCCCGGGTCGCCATCAGTCAATCCGCGTCGCCTGCCGAAGTCGAAGACTCCCGTCGTCGTATCG
>JALTPW010000828.1 GCA_026999335.1 Chromatiales bacterium | reverse complement strand
GCTCTTTGCGCCTCCGCGCCTTTGCGGTGGATTTTATGAGGAATAAAACATGACAAAAAAGATTGCGGTGCTGGCTGGTGACGGCATCGGTCCCGAGATCGTCGCCGAGGCGGTGAAGGTTCTGGAATGCCTGGGCAGGAATGGCCTGGCAGTGGAGCTGGAAGACGGCCTGGTCGGTGGTGCCGCCTATGAGGTGCACGGCACACCGCTGCCGGCGGAGACGCTGGATCTGGCCAAGGCGTCCGATGCTATTTTGCTGGGCGCCGTGGGTGGCTACCAATGGGAGTCACTGGATATCAGTGTGCGTCCGGAGAAGGGCCTGCTGGGTCTGCGTGCGGAGTTGGAATTGTTTGCCAATCTGCGTCCGGCGATCCTCTATAAACAGTTAGCCGATGCCTCCACCCTCAAGCCGGAAGTGGTGGCCGGGCTGGACATCATGATCGTGCGTGAACTCACCGGCGGTATCTACTTCGGCCAGCCTCGCGGTGTGCGTACCCTCGATAACGGCGAGCGCCAGGGCTTCAATACGTTGGTCTACAGTGAGTCCGAGATCGAGCGCATCGGTCGCTCCGCCTTCGACATTGCTATGAAGCGTGACAGACGTGTTTGTTCCGTGGACAAGGCCAACGTGCTGGAGTGCACCGAACTGTGGCGCGAGGTGATGGAGCAGGTGGCCCGGGATTACCCTGAGGTGGCACTGTCACATATGTACGTGGACAACGCCGCCATGCAGCTGGTGCGCGCGCCCAAGCAGTTTGACGTGATGGTTACCACCAACATGTTCGGTGACATTCTGTCCGACTGTGCGGCCATGCTGACCGGCTCCATCGGCATGCTGCCGTCCGCCTCGTTGAACGCCGAAGGCAAGGGCATGTACGAGCCCATCCACGGTTCCGCGCCGGATATTGCCGGGCAGAATGTCGCCAACCCGCTGGCGACCATTTTGTCGCTTGCCATGATGCTACGCTATTCGCTGGACGAAGCGGTCATGGCTGATCGCATCGAACGGGCGGTGGAGAAGGTACTGGATCAGGGTCTGCGCACGGCGGACATCCACAGTGACGGTATGCAGAAGGTCAGTACCTCTGCAATGGGCGATGCCGTGGTGGCTGTGCTGTAACAGATTGGCCGTGTGGCAGGCAAATAACTTTTATCGTATTGAGAGCAGGGAAGATAGTAGATAATGGCAAGTTACAGTCTGGTTGTGTCCGGTGAAGTGCATCATGGTTTTGACAAGGAGCATGTCAAGTCGGCTTTCCGCAAGTTAACCGGGTTGCCTGCGGCCCGGACTGATGAGTTATTCGATGCCGGTAAGTTTCTTCGTCAGCGTAATCTCAGTGAACAGCAGGCACAACGCAAACGCGATGCTTTGGTTCAGCGAGGCATTGTCTGCTATCTGGAAAAAGAAACAGCCGAGCCGGTTGTGGCGGATGACCATATGGAGGCGTCGGTTGTTGCTGCGATTTCCACGAATGACGATACGGTAAAAGATCTTCCCTCGATGCACTCCGGTGGTGATGCGAAGGCTGATAAAGAATCTGTCCATGCGGGTGTTGACGGGATGGCCGTGGAGCAGCAGGGAGAGGGTGAGCGTCTGCCATTTGTCTTCGCGGGGCGGGCGAGTGAGTTTTTTCGTATCTGGATCGTCAATCTGTTACTGACCCTTGTCACTCTCGGTTTTTATTATCCGTGGGCGAAGGTACGCAGCAATCGTTATTTTTACAGCAGTACGCGCTTGAAGGGGGACAGTTTTAGTTATCTTGCCGAGCCGCTGGCAATCCTCAAGGGGTATCTTGTCGCGCTGTTGCTCATTGGTCTTTATGTTTTTGCCAACATTTTTAATCCGCTGGCCAGCGGAGTGGTGATGTTGGTATTGTTTGCGCTATTGCCGCTGTTGTTGGTGCGGGCCCTGCGCTTTAGAGCCCGCAATACGGCCTACCGCAATATCCGTTTTTCCTTCACGGGAGGTGTTGGCGATGCGTATGCCGCATTTTTGTTGTGGCCTCTGCTGACAATAGTGAGTATCGGGATACTTATCCCTCTCATGGTCTATAAGCAAAAGGCGTATTTATTCAACGGTTTCCGTTACGGGGAAAGCACTTTTCGTTTTGACACCAGCGCCGGGCCGTTTTGGCGCCTGTATCTGATGCTGTTCGGCATGTTCATCGGGGCTGGCGTGCTGATCAGCGCGTTGACGACGGTGTTGTCGCTGGGTGGGAGTGACCTGCAATCATTGTCGATTGTGGCGATGGTGTTGCCGATGATCCTGTTGCCATTGGTGTATCTGGGTATGTATGCCTTTCTTTTTGTCAGGCAGACAAACCTGGTTTATAACGCCGTGGTGCTGGAACAGCATCGCCTGCAGTCGGATTATGCGCTGGGTTCGTGGCTTGGCTTGCAGATCGGTAATTTGCTCGGTGTGGTGCTTTCTCTGGGCCTGCTGATTCCGTGGGCCAAGATTCGCAGTGCCCGTTATCGGGCACAACATACGCACTTCCTTGCTGTCGGTGATCTGGATCGTTTTGTCGCGGCCGAGGAAAAGAAGCGCAGTGCCCTGGGTGAAGAAATCGGTAGCGCCTTCGATATGGATATCGCAATTTGACATGTCTGCGGTGACGGAAGCGTGCAATACACCGGGCCGGCGGCCAGATAGTGTGCAAGGCTGTTATTACGACGGTAAACGCTCG
>JALTPW010000827.1 GCA_026999335.1 Chromatiales bacterium | reverse complement strand
ACTGCATGCGCCGCTTGCGCGAGGCCTTGATCGAAGAGATGAACCAGCACCGCGACGATGCTGAATGTCCGGTCAAACCACAGAAAATCATCTGGGATCTGCGCACCGCGATGGATTTGGAAGATATCGTCATCTGCGATGTGGGTGCGCACAAGATGTGGATGGCGCGCATGTTTCGTTGCGAGTATCCCAACACCTGTCTGATCTCCAACGGTTTCGCCAGCATGGGTATCGCGGTACCCGGGGCTATCGCCGCCAAGCTGGCCTGCCCCGAGCGCAAGGTGGTGGCGGTGACCGGTGACGGCGGTTTTTTGATGAATGTTCAAGAGATCGAAACCGCCTGCCGATTGAAGATCCCGATGGTGGTGCTGATCTGGAACGACGCCGCCTACGGACTGATCGAATGGAAACAAATGAACCAGTTTGGCCGCACGTCGCACGTCAAATTTAACAATCCGGATTTCATCCAGTTGGCGCAGTCCTTTGGTGCCAAGGGTTACCGCATCGAGCAGGCCGATGAGCTGTTGCCAACCCTGCGGCAGGCGCTCAATGATGATGCCGTGAGCATCATCGACTGCCCGGTGGACTACAGCGAGAACCTGCGTTTGACCGAAAAACTCGGCGACATGATCATTCATCTGTGAGACCACATGACGGGCCCCGTGCAGCAGACTGTCCCCATTCCTGATCCCTTTGACCTGGACGAAGCGCCTTATGGTCGGCACGTCCGTCTGCTCAGTTACAACATCCAGGTGGGTATCGCCAGCACCCGTTTTCGCGATTATCTGACGGAGAGCTGGAAGCATGTCCTGCCCCACTCGCGTTTGTACGACAACCTGTCGCGTATCGCCCGTGCCATCAGCGACTTCGATATCGTCGCCCTGCAGGAAGTGGATGCCGGCAGCCTGCGCTCCGGCTTCGTCAACCAGACCGAATTTCTTGCCAAAAAAGCCGGTTTTCCCTTCTGGCACCACCATACCAATCGCCGCCTTGGCAAGATCGCACGCCACAGCAATGGCCTGTTGAGCCGCTTCAGAGCGATGGACATTACCAACCACAAACTACCCGGCCGATTGCCGGGGCGGGGTGTGATGGTGGTACGCTATGGTCATCGGGACAACCCACTGGTATTGCTGATTCTGCACATGGCACTGGGTGCGCGTGCGCGCCAGCGCCAGTTCGAGTTCATTGCTGGCTTGGTCAACCGCTATCAGCATGTGGTGGTGATGGGTGACCTCAATTGTCAGCCTGACAGCAACGAGATGCGCTTTCTGCTTTCCGCCACTGATCTGTGCGAGCCCCTCCACGGCCTCAAGACCTACCCCAGCTGGCGGCCCATGCGTACCCTCGACCACATTCTCACCTCACCCAGCCTGAAGGTGCACGACGTGCATGTCATGCAGCATCTGCTGTCTGATCACCTGCCCATCGCCACCGAGATCATTTTGCCGGATGGATTGCAACTGATTTAGACCAAAAAAACATGGCCGACGACTGGAAACAGAAATATCTTGCCAACCTCGACCGCCAGGAGCGTGCCGAAGCGGCTTGGCAGACGACCGAAACCCTGCTGCGTCAGGGTTTGACCCGTGTGGCGCTGGCTGCGCAGGGTGTCGATGAACGGCTGGATCGGGAACTCGATGCCCTGCGTCAGGCCATTCGCAGTGGCGCCGATGTAGGGCGGCTGGAACGGGTCATCGAGGGGGTTGCGGATGCCGTGGTGCAGCTCGACGAACAGCGTAGTCAGCAGACCGCTGGTGATCCACAAACGTTGTTTGTTCACTGGCTGGACAGTCTGTGCCTGCCGCGGACACTGCGTTCGCGTGTCAAGAGCCTGCGGCATAGCTTTATGGCGGCCGATGATATCAGGCAGATGGAGCAGCCGCTGCACGAATTGGCCGAACTGGTCAACAGCGCTTTGCAGCCGGAGACGGGTGGTGGCGGGCTGATGAAGCGGTTGTTCGGCAGCCAGGGTGGAGCTAAGGCCGATGACAGGGAGCTGAACCGAGAGGATACCGGCCCACAGCTGGGTGAGTTTTGTATCCAGCTGCTGGATACCCTGAGTCTGCCTGCGGAGCTTAGCGAGCAGGTGGAAAGCCTCAAAGAGCATCTTGCCGGCGGTTTGTCGGAGCATGCCATTGCTCCTGCACTGCATGCCATCGCCGATCTCATTTCCACCATGCGTCGGCAGATGGAGGCCGAAAATCATGAGTTGCAGGACTTCCTGCGCCAGCTTACCGGTCGCCTGCAAGAGCTTGACCAGCATCTGGCGGGTGCGCAGACCCACCACCGCGCCAGTGTCGACAGCTCACGCGAACTGGATGCCGCAGTGCAGGCCCAGGTGCGGCATATCGAAAGCAGTGTCGATCAGGCCGAGGATCCGCAACAACTGAAGGTGGAGATCCAGCTGCGCCTGGAGACCATCCTGCGTCATCTCGACGAACACCGCGAGTCCGATGAGGCACGTCAGCACCAGTTAGAGGAACAGCTCGAACGTCTCAACCAGCGTGTGCGCGACATGGAAAAAGAGGGTGAAAGCCTGCGCCAGCGCCTGCGCGAAAAGCATGAACAGGCGGTACGCGATCCGCTCACCGGTCTCTATAACCGTCTCGCCTACGATGAGCGCATCGTGCAGGAATTCGCCCGTGCCAAGCGCTACAAGCAGCCGCTGTCGCTGGCGGTGTTGGACAT
>JALTPW010000826.1 GCA_026999335.1 Chromatiales bacterium | reverse complement strand
TTTTCATGCTGATCGATTCGCAGATTTACATTAGCCAATCAAAGGCACATGATTTGATTCGTGATTTTAAGGATAAGCGCAGTATTGTCGTCAAGCGCTATGACGAGGCGACGACCCAGAGCAAGCCCGAAATGGCAAAAGGAATGCTGGGTAGAGCAAAGCGCTATGGCATCAAAGCCGACTATATGGTTGCCGATGCGTGGTTTGGCACAAAGCCGATGATTCAAACGGCGCAGTCACTGGAGGTGACAGCGATCCTGCGAATGAAGAAAGGCAATATGAAATACCGGATTGCAGGAGCAAATGGCGAGTTCAACACATTGGATGCCAAAGAGCTTTACCGGCACGCAGTCAAGGGTGAGTGGAAAAAGGTGCGCGGCCTGCCTTATCGAGCCGTGCAGTTGGATGTTGATCTGGATGTTTCGGAAGAGGGAAAAAAGCCGCCAAAATGGCTAACAATCAAGCTGCTATTTGTGCGTGGTGTAGCCGCGGAAGAGAAAGCCAATGTCGGAAAGAAAGACTGGGCGCTGTTTCTGACAACAGACCCTTCGATGAGTTTGAGCAAGGTATTAGAGATCTATGCGCTTCGCTGGGCAATAGAAGTTTACTTCAAAGAGGCAAAACAGCACCTTGGTTTTCTCAAGGAGCAGACGTGGACATTTGCATCCCACACGGCCTCGATTCACCTGAGCGCGATACGCTATTTAACGCTGCTGCATGCTAAACGAAAGGATGATGAGCTACGTGTTTGTGACATTCGCGCACAGATAAAAGACCAGCTCACGACATTGGATTTTGCGCAGCGTTTATGGCAATTGTTCAGAGCACTTGTTAGCGGCACGATTGACGGCTTTAAAAAGGCGCTTGGAAAAACGGCGGAAATAATCATGGAGGCCATTGATGGTCGCGTTGAAGAATTTTTTTCTCAGGCGCTCCAGTTGGATGTGTTTACGCTAAAAATGGAGTTTAGGTCATGATGGAGAATCGTCGGATAACGGCGGATTTGAACTCCGAAACTTGAGTTACCAGTACCCGTAAAGGCAATAATGCATTTGGCGTCATCGTTGATTTTCCTTAATTTGGTTAAAACCACCGCCTTTAGGCGGTCAAATTTATCCGTGCCGCTTGTTGTATGAGTTGTTGACGGTGCGTTATGAAGGCAAGTTGTTTCGGTTGTTTTTGTAGTCACTGTAGGATGCTGGTGAGCGGTAGCGAACCGCATCGCTTGCGTTATCAAGTTCTGGGCGCGGGTGATTGTGTCACCACTCTCGATCGATGCGGTTCGTAGAACTCACCACATCCTACATGGATTCTCGAGAATCATGGCTGGGCTGGGTTTAAAAAACGGATCGACCCGTATCCGGACTTTCAGTCCGTAAAACTAACCCACCCACTTTAGCAGATGGCAGTTTAGTCCATTTTTTAGTGGCCTATGGGTTAGTGCCCCGTCAGGGCGATGTCGTGCCGGAATTTGTTCATGGACAACCTTGTTGAGAGAGGTGATTTAACAATGGCTACGGCGTCTCTCGCAGCAACTATTACTGAAAATAAATTGCGAGTGTTAATCCGGGCATTCGGAGAACTCCCTAAAATGCATCTCCTGTCCCGCAGGTACATGGATACTCTCCAGGTATTCCTGAAAAGAGAGGAAATTGATCTGCTGATCGTCATTGGCATAACGGGCGGCGTAGTAGAGATCCCTTGAGTTGTGCACCAGATAGGGCGAGCGGGTGACATACAGAATATCCCCCACGGCCTCTTTCATTTTTTCCAGGGTCAGCGCCGTCTTGCCGCTACCCGCCGAGCCAATGATAATCAGTGGTGGCTGGAGGGCGTAGATATCACTTTGAGCCTGGTCAAAAGAGATGATCTTATCCAGCATGTTGAAGGTGGGGTTAGCGGGATTAAGGTAAATCAGCGGCTCCGGCTGCACCTCGTCCAGAGACGCCAGGGCGGGAATCTTGGTCTCATCCACCATGGCGTCACGGTTGAGAAAACGGGATTTTTCGTAGGCATGCTGCTAGATGTATCCCAATACCAGGGCATAGGCCTCCCCCTGGTAGCGGTGAATCGCAAACAGCAGGCGGTTGCTTCGGTCCAGGCGCGCACGATAGAGGTTGTCCCCCACTTTCTTGACCTCGGCCGAACGGAAATCATCCGCCTCCAGGTAGGCCTTCATCTTTTTGAATCCAGGGATTTTGGCGGGATTGATCTCGTTATAAAACAGAACTTTCATGGTTGTGCCAGGTTAATTTGCCGTTAATTCACAATGTTACCGAAAAGGGGGTGCCAGGGGGAAACCTGTGCATAAGCCTGTGAGTCGATAGGTGGAATTTGCATGAAAGGCATTAATAGCCACGTAGAATGGGCAGATTTTCCATACCCGCGCGGAATATGCGTCAACCGTCTGGTCACATCTAGCTGTTGCTCAGTTAGCTGGGCCTCCGTACTTTGTCCGCATGCGTCAAAAAATGCCGGCGTGATTCAAAAACGCTGGCCTTGAAGCGTTTTCCTTTGACTTCAATGCGTCTTTTCAGCATCACATCAAACAAGATGGGGTTATGGCGCCGTACCGCCGACAGAATTTTTGCTTCATTGCGCGGCAGCATGTCCCAATCAACAAAGTTCAATGGTGAATACACCGGCATCACACCGGGCAAGGGGTAGTCTGAACCATAAATCAGGCGGTCGTG
>JALTPW010000825.1 GCA_026999335.1 Chromatiales bacterium | reverse complement strand
CGCCAGCGCCGCAGCTTCGGCAGCGAATTCGGCGCCAGTAAGCTCGCCAAATCCTGCCAGCATGGGCAGGTTGCCACCGGTGCCGCAACCGGCATCGAGAATACGTGCTTGCGCGGGCAGGTGCAGGCGCTGGATCACACCGGCAACAATGCGCCGCCGCCCGCGAAACCACCAGTGGTGGTCTTCCAGTTCACGCATCTGCGGGTACAGTGACTCATGCATACCCGCTATGCCTCATTGCAGGCCATCAAAAAAACCCTCTGTCTGCCGACGCACGAACACCACACCCTGCGCGTCGCGGTAGGCCAACCGCCAGTCACGCCGCGTGGCCAGATAGTCAATAAGCTTGTAGCGCTGCGGATCAAAACGACCGTGATAAGGCAAGATGACCAACTGGAAATTGTTTCTATTGAAGAGTTGTATGCCCTGCGGCGTGGCCCAAAGAATATGTGTATAGGGAGGGAAGCGCGACATGTCCAGCATACGACCGTCGATGTAGGGCTGCACCTGGCCGCCCAATCGCCACAACAGATAACCGCCCCATTCGAGGTTATTAAAGGCACGACCACGCAGTTTCTGTTGCTCGACACTATCGGCAATGGCGGTGGGATAGGCCGCCTGATACAGACCGCCACGGAATACCGTGCCGCGTGCCGCACCGCTGGCCAGCACAATCACTAACGTCACAGCCACCAACGCCTGTATACGCTGGGGCGTGGCAAATTCATTCACCTTTTTGGGCATCAAGCTACCCAGGCCCACGATTAAATAGGGTGCCGCAATAAACAGGAAAAAGGCGAAATACCGGTAAGAGGAAATACTGATCGCGGCAAGAAAAGTCACCACTGCCGCCTCACGCCACCGATGTAACTTCAGCAGACCGATCAGCCCGACCATGGCGAGCATAAAATAGCCATAGATCCCTACCTGTGGCCAAACGTAACCCAGTTCATACACTTGCAGGGCGCTGATATATTCGGAGGTGCGCTGTTGCAGCACGCTGCCCTCCAGCTGAAACAGGTAGAGATAGGTCTGGATACCATTGGGCGTCAGCAGCGAGGCGAGAAACACCACCCCGCTCATGGCCAGCCACTGAGCGCATTCGCGCCGGCCCATGGACTTGTCCAACCAACCCATCACGCTCCACAGGCCCAGCAGCACCACGCCGAGAATCACCCCACCGTGGCTGTTGGCCCACAGCACGGTAATCAACGGCAGAGGCAGCAGCCAGCGCCAGTCGCACCGCCGCCGTGCCAGATCGATGCAGACGAAAAACAACGCGGCGAATAGGAACGACAGCAATTGTGGACGCTCACCGCCAAAACCGGAGGCATTGAGCGCCACCAGTGCCAGCACGCCCCATAGCACCAGTGGATTCATCGCCATCAGGCAACGCGCGCGAGTATAAATCAGCGCGATGCACGCCAGCAGCACCGCGACGCGAAAGGCCACCACGGCATTGATGCCACCGGCCTCAAACAGGCCGTACAGCACTACCTGTCCCAGCCACTGGCCCTTCAGCACCGTGTCGCTGCGAATCACGTCGGCGGCGGGAAATACACCGAAGGGGTCGACCACCGGCAGGGCGCCGTGCTGCAGAATGTCTCGCCCGGCAGCAATGTGCCACCAGAAATCGCTGTCGGCCAGCGGCACGGCGTAATAGCCGGCACAGACAAACAGCAACAGACCCAGCACGATAGAGTGCAGGCCTGAAAAACCGTCCTTTACTGCTACTTCAGTGCCGTAGATACCCCTGTCCTCCCATCGCCATGATCATTCACTGTGCATACAACAGCCGCCGCAGCCAAAACTGGGCGCTATTGTAATCATTTTGAGGAGTTGTTGTATGAAACAGGGAGCGTGGAACAAGGGGGCCAGACCGGCCAAACAAACCGCAGCCGGCACAAGCGCCCCGTCAATATGCCCGGTTGGCGCGGTTAATGGCGGCAGAGGCTCAGCGCAGCCCCTCACCCGAGATCAGCATATCGTAATAACCCTTGGCGCCCTTTTCCATGAACCAGTAGTTTTTCAGGCCTCGCGCCTCCAGCTCGTACTGCAGCCAACGCACTTGCTTACCCACGTTGTCATAAATAAAGAGTGTGCGATTCTGCGCCTTGGCCTTATCCAGATATTTGCGCAACTTCTCCATGTTTTGCAGGCTCGCCCAACGCTCGATAGCCGGAAAAAAACCGACACCGGCACGCTGAAAGGTGTCACGAATATCGATGATCATGCGCGACCTTGAGGCTATGGAGGTGGCCTTGTCGCTGAAGGTATCAGGATCCAGTTGACGCCCTTTGAAGGCCTTTTTGGGGATCAAGTGGGCGGCATCCACCGGGCTTTTGCCCAGCAACTCGGCCTCATCGGGATAGGCGCGTGCCCAGAAAAAGATGCCGGCGTCATAGGCATAGACCTTATCCAGGCCTGTCATCATGGCCTGCTTGGTTGCCTTGTAGGATTTTAGACAGGTGTGGCCATTGCAGTAAAAAGCTATCGGCTTGCTGGTCTGTTCACGCAAATCCCGTACCGCACTATCAAAGCCTTCGACACCGACAGGAATGTTCACTGCCCCCTTGATGCGCAGGGTGTCGAATTCAAAGCTGGACCGGACATCCACTATCGTGAATTCATCACGCCGTCGATGCAGGTCTTCCAGCTCAATGACCGCCACCATGCTGTATTTCTCCAGTGATCGCCCGGGAAACTCTTCCTCCTCGGCATAGCTGTCGGTAACGACAAAAAAAGCCAGGACAACGAGAATAAAGCGGATAATATTCCTCATGAGTGGTAACTCCATGGCAACTTGCCAAATGTTTATGGAAAATTTAAATCGAAAAAATCGCTGTATCAGGTAATCACCGTCGGCAACTCACGCCCGGTGAGGCGACGGATACCGGCCACGTCATCGGCGATAGCGATGAGATCGGCCAGCGCCTGCTGGGTATCCTGATCGTGGTGCGCGGGATCGGCCTCGAAGCGCTCCAGGTAGACTCGTAGAGTCGCGCCCTCAGTGCCGGTACCGGAAAGCCGGAAAACGATACGGCTGCCCTCGCTGAAACCGATGCGTATACCCTGTCCGCGACTCACCGAGCCATCCACCGGGTCGGTGTAGCTAAAATCGTCGGCAGTGGCCACGGTGAGCAGGCCAAGTTGCCGGCCAGACAGGGTCTTCAATCCCTCACGCAGACCGGCCATCAGTTTTTCCGCGCTGACGGTATCCACGCCTTCATAGTCGTGGCGGGAATAATAATGACGGCCGTACTTGGCCCAGTGTTCACGCAGCAAAGTTTCCACCGGCCGCCGACGCACGGCAAGAATATTGAGCCAGAACAGCACGGCCCACAGGCCGTCCTTTTCACGTACATGACTGGAGCCTGTGCCGAAACTCTCTTCACCGCACAGGGTGACCCTGCCGGCATCCATCAGATTACCGAAGAATTTCCAGCCGGTGGGTGTCTCGAAACAGTCCATAGTCAGGGCCTCAGCGACGCGATCCACCGCCGCGCTGGTGGGCATGGAACGGGCAACGCCAGCCAAGCCATCGGCATAGCCCGGCGCCAGGGTGGCGTTAGCCGTGAGCAGAGCCAGGCTATCGCTGGGGGTAACAAAAAATCGTTGGCCTAAGATCATGTTACGATCGCCGTCGCCGTCGGAAGCGGCTGCGAAGTCCAGTGCCTGTTCACCGAACATTTCGGCCACCAGCTCCTTGGCATAGGTCAGATTGGGGTCGGGGTGACCACCGCCGAAGTCGGTCAACGGGACGCCGTTGATGACCGTGCCCCTGGGCGCACCCAAGCGATTCTGAAGGATTTCCGTGGCATAGGGCCCGGTGATGGCATGCATGGCATCGAAGCGCATGCGGAAACCGGACTGGAATAAGTAACTGATCGCCCTAAAATCAAACAGCTCAGCCATCAGCTCGGCGTAGTCAGCCAGCGGATCGATAACGTGCACGGCCATGCTATCTAACGTGAATTCGTGCTCCCGGTCAAGCGCCATCTCCACCTCGTCGACGATGCGGTATTCGCGAATATTTTTGCTGCACTCGAAGATGGCATCGGTGATCCTTTCCGGCGCCGGGCCACCGTTGCCGGTATTGTATTTGATGCCGAAGTCACCATCCGGCCCACCCGGGTTGTGACTGGCGGAGAGGATGATGCCGCCAAAGGCGGCGTGCTTGCGGATCACACAGGAAGCGGCCGGGGTGGACAGCAGGCCGTCACGCCCCACCAGCACGCGGCCAAAGCCGTTGGCGGCAGCCATGCGCAGGATAACCCTGGTCGCCTCCAGGTTGCCGTAACGGCCGTCGCCGCCCACCACTAGGGTCTTGGCCGCGAAACCCTCCAGGCTGTCAAAAATGGACTGAACGAAATTCTCCAGATAATGCGGCTGTTGAAATACGGTGATTTTTTTGCGTAAACCGGACGTGCCGGGCCTCTGCTCGGGAAAGGGGCGGGTTTGAATCGTCTGTATTGCCATGATGGGGCCTGTATTACCGGCAGAGACAGCGCCGTACAATTGCTCAGCCGAAGTAGAAACGTAAAGAGCACAACGGAGTTATAACCGCATTTGGTGATTGTGGGGTTAAAAAACAGCGTAACCGGTTGATTTATCCTTGTGAGATAAATAACCCCGAGAAAATACGCCACGATGAATAAGAATAACGTTGTTAAACTGGAAGGTCGAGCCGCACAGGCCGATCCGTTGTCGGAAATACTGATTGCCCACAGCCGACAATTGATTGCGCAAGCGGTTGAAACAGGGTTTTCTGCAACGGCTGAGCGCATAATTACCCCAAAAAACACTTGAAGCCGAATAATGGTACTAACTATAACTTGAGAGACCTGGAATACCATCATTTTCGCGCGAAATACCGTCATTCCCGTGCTGACGAAAATCCAGTATGTACAGCATTTCAAGCATCTGGGATGATTCAGCCCCTTCGCCCTGCGGGTGCTCAACACACAAGGCGCTTTTATCCGGATCTTCTCGCCATTCCGCCCAGAATGACCATATTATCAACTTTAAGTCTATGTTTTAAATAAATATTTAGCCTATAAAATATTGATGACTTACACCGTAAGTCCCTGCACCACAACATACTTTTACCCCTATTTTTCAAAGAAGGCAGATTATGTATGGAAGCTATCGACGGCAGGAAGCTGGAAGATAGCCGGGCAGGGATACCTAGGAGCCTGTCCGAGAACTAGGAGCCTACTGCGGAAAAGCCATTTTGGCTCATTTTCCCGCACATTTTCGTTAAATATGAGTCACTATTCGCCTCAAATGGCCGAAAAAATGGACTCAAAATGGCTTCCCCTCGCGACGACTCCTATTCTCGGACAGGCTCCTAGTGGTCTATGCGGAAAATTATGTCGCTGTTCGCTTCGTGAGAAAGCACATTTCTGCGTTGGCAAAACTCGAAATGGAACCCCCATTCCAGCATTTTGCCGCCTTGATCTGCACCTTCTCACTGTGCTCCTTAGTCACAGAACTTCCCGCATGAACCACTAGTTTGTGTTCAAAACCAAGCAACAAAACCACCCTGAGGCCCAATTGAAGAATTGCACAAACGTCGTCAGCGCTTTTCTGCTTATATCTGAACACAGGCTATCACTGTGTGTGGCGCCTGAGTATTAGCCAAAGGTCTAATCGGGTGCCGGCGCGCGTGCGTGTAAACTCACCACTTATTTGCGTGGAGAAGCATTTTGACCGAGGCAGCAGACAACGTATCACCCGAATTCACGGCACATATTCACCGGGAAAAGATTCGCTTACTGCGGGCGCAGCTGCCCTTTGTGCTGATCGCGGTGATTTTTGTCGCCACGGGTCTAGCCATCATTTTCTGGAATGTGGTGGAGACGTGGATAGTGGCGTCATGGGTGGGGGCGCAGTACGGGCTCAGCCTGCTTCGCTGGTGGTTGTCCGTACGTTTCGATCAGGTGGATCTCGATGACGACGAAGCACGCCGTTGGGGCTGGATCTTTGCGCTGGCATCGGGGGTTTCAGGCTGTCTGTGGGGCAGCACAGCCTTTCTCTTCATGCTGCCGGACAACCCTTTTTACCTCATCAGCCTGGTCATGATCATCCTCGGTATGGCCGCTGGCGCCATGCCCTCGCTGTCGGCCTATTTGCCGGCCTATGCCTTCTATATCGTGCCGACGCTGATCAGTCTGAGCTGGAGTCTGACCGGGATTGGTGAGCAGGGCTACATCCTCGCAACCCTGGCTCTGGTTTTCCTGGGGGTGAACCTGATGTTTGCCCGTAACGTGCATGATTCTCTGGTGCAGTCCCTGCGGCTGCGCTTTGAAAATCTGGCACTGGTAAAACAGTTACGCGAGCAGAAGGCCATTGCCGAGCAGGCAAACCGCGCCAAGTCACGCTTTCTGGCGGCCGCCAGTCACGACCTGCGTCAGCCGCTGCACGCACTGGGCCTGTTTGTCGATGCCTTGAGGGGGGTGCGGGATGAGGCCACGCGTACCCGTTTGCTGTCGCAGGTGGATGCCTCACTGGATGCCCTGGGAAAATTATTCAATGCCCTGCTGGACATTTCGCGTCTCGATGCCGGGGTGGTGGAGGCACAGGTGGAGGACTTCCCCCTGGCGCGCGTGCTGAAAAAGCTGGAGGGGGAGTTCCGTGCCCTGGCGGAGCAGAAAGGGCTGAAATTCCGTTTGTTGCCTTGTAGTGTGGTGGTGCGATCCGACCCTCTGTTGCTGGAGCGTATTCTGCGCAACCTGATCAGTAATGCCATTCGCTACACGGAGACGGGCCGCGTAAGTGTGGGTTGTCGCCGCCGCGCGAGCCGGGTGGAGGTACAGGTGTGGGATACCGGGCGCGGCATCCCCGATGAGGATATCGGGCATGTCTTCGATGAATTTCAGCAACTCGACAATCCCGAGCGTGACCGCGCCAAGGGCCTCGGTCTGGGCCTGGCCATCGTAAAACGTTTGTGTGAACTGCTGGATTATCCCTTGCAGGTGCATTCAAGGCCGGATAAGGGCTCAATGTTTTGCATCGGCCTGCCCCTGGGCCGCATCGAGGCGGTACTGGAACGGCGTAGCGGTATGACGCTGCCGAACCTGCAGGCCGCACAGCGGGTGGTGTTGGTGATCGATGACGAGGTGGATATCCTCGAAGGCATGCGTGAGATTTTACTGCGCTGGGGTTTCGAGGTGCTGGTGGCGGAATCGTTGCAGCAGGCGGAGCAGGTATTGACGGCCCATGGGCGCGGGCCGGACGCCATTTTGGCCGATTTGCGTCTGCGTGATCATCACACCGGCATTGAGGCCATCAAAGCACTGCAAGCCACCTATGGCGCCCATGTGCCGGGCCTGATTCTCACCGGCGACACGGCCCCGGAGCGTTTACAGATTGCCGGCACGGCGGGCTATCGGGTGTTATACAAGCCGGTCAAGCCGGCGCGCCTGCGGGTGGCCCTGCAACAGCTGTTGGCCCAAGTACCTCATACCAATAATTAGACTCGACGAAATCCATGTCTTGTGTGAGCAGCATCGGTGTCCGGCCAAAATAACGTAACCCTACCTAATTTTGCTCTTGAGGCGTAACGAGAGCGGCGCTGTGCAACGAACAACCCATTATATGGAAATATCAATACGCATTATCCCGCAAAAAAAATAGCAAAATAATGTGAGAAATCATCAAGTAATACTTGACAAGGCCCACTTGGCGCCCAAAATTTTTGGCAAACTCCATGCCAAAAAAAGAACTTATAACGATGACCCACGCCAAACGTCTTGCCAACCCATTAACCGAAGAAACCGTGCTCGGTGAATGGTTTCATCCCATGGATCGTGCTTTAGATAAAGTCCGTTTTTCAGAGAAGTCGTTCGCCTCATTGCCGATGAGAGAATTCATTCTCTTTGGCTGCCTCAGGCAAGTACAAGCCGTTTCGACACTCCGTGAGATGATCCAGAACTTATTCCATGCGAATGGGCAAGCCGTGAAACCCCC
>JALTPW010000824.1 GCA_026999335.1 Chromatiales bacterium | reverse complement strand
TACTCAACACCCTCTATATCACCCGCCAAAAGAGCTACCTGCATAAAGAGCGGGAAACCATCGTGATCAAACAGGACGGTGAGAAACTGGGACAGTTTCCTGCCATTAGCATCAGCAATATTCTCTGTTTTGGCCAGGTCTCGGTATCCCCTTTCCTGATGGGCTATTGCGGTGAGCAAGGCATTGGACTGTCATTCTACTCAGAATATGGGAAATTTCTTGCCCGGGTGGAAGGAAAACAAACGGGCAACGTGCTCCTGCGCCGCAGCCAGTACCGCTGGGCAGACAGTGAAGAAAAGTCTCTCTCAATTGCCCGGCTAATGGTTGCCGCCAAAATCGCCAATGGCCGTGCGATACTTATGCGAGAACTACGCAACCACGGAGAGAACGGTCTGTTGAGTCAAACCATCTCAAAGCTGGCCACGAGCCTGCGACGGGCACAACACGCACAATCGATCAGTGAAGCTATGGGCATAGAGGGCGATGCAGCCAGCAGCTATTTTAGTATTTTCAACGAACTGTTACGCGGCAGCGACTTTCACTTCAAAGGGAGAATACGCCGGCCGCCCACAGACCCCGTCAATGCACTCCTCTCCTACATCTATACCCTTATCACCCATGAATGCGCTTCCGCACTACAAGGTGTCGGGCTTGATCCCTATGTTGGATTTTTGCATCAAGATCGCCCAGGACGAGTGAGCCTTGCACTGGATCTGTTAGAAGAGTTTCGTGCCCCTTGGGCTGATCGTTTTGTACTTACTCTGATCAATCGAAAACAGGTTCAGCCCAATGACTTTGTAACCGAGGCCAGTGGCGCGGTTCGCTTGAAGGATGATGCCAGAAAGACAGTATTAACAGCCTGGCAAGAACGCAAACAAGTTGAAATACACCACCCTTACCTTGAAGAAAAGGTCTCCATTGGACAACTACCACACTGTCAGGCCATGCTGCTTGCCCGTCATATCCGTGGCGACACTGAATACTATCCACCCTATCTGGTAAAATAAGATGTTGGTGCTAATCACCTACGATGTCAATGTAGTATCAGAAGGTGGCCAAAGACGGCTACGGAACATTGCTAAGACATGCCTGGACTACGGTATGCGTGTACAGAACTCCGTGTTTGAATGTGAAGTGACCCCAGCCCAGTTTGTCGTACTGAAGAGTGAATTAATGGATATCTTCGATGCAGAAAAAGACAGTCTGAGATTCTATATGCTAGGAAAAAAAGGGCGCCAAAGAGTTGAGCATATTGGCGCCAAGGCCGTTGCAGACCCTATCAAAGACGCCCTGATTTTATGATCGCTAACCTCACGCTCTCATTGTTTTCCTGGAGAGTTAGCGGACAGATAACCAACTGTTTTATTTAAAGAAAATAAAAATCCATTGACTGATTTCCAGCAATGAGTGAAAAAACCGCTTAGGTTAGCGGAAAAATAGGTTTTTGATTATTAGCTTCAATTAGTTAGACTTAAAGCGTCGCGCCTTCACGGGCGCGTGGATTGAAACCGGCTTATGATCATCCCTTGTTGTGTTATATAACGTCGCGCCTTCACGGGCGCGTGGATTGAAACCTCTCCCTACTGAGTTTCTGTTTGTACTGAGCGCGTCGCGCCTTCACGGGCGCGTGGATTGAAACGCTTATGAGGGTCAAAGCTATTGGCAGTGCGTGGTCGCGCCTTCACGGGCGCGTGGATTGAAACCGAGCAGTACCTCACTAACCAACCACTCCACATGTCGCGCCTTCACGGGCGCGTGGATTGAAACTGCTGGTACTATAGCTGCAACAATGGCTCCTGCTGTCGCGCCTTCACGGGCGCGTGGATTGAAACACGATTGACCTCGCGGATATCAAATCAGTGCACTGTCGCGCCTTCACGGGCGCGTGGATTGAAACCCGGTTCCAGCAACCACCACATCATGTACCCTCGTCGCGCCTTCACGGGCGCGTGGATTGAAACCGTTGGGTATCGGTATGCCGACTAACCCAGACGGGTCGCGCCTTCACGGGCGCGTGGATTGAAACAAAAATCGCATCCTCAAGGGTAGCCAGTGCCTCGGTCGCGCCTTCACGGGCGCGTGGATTGAAACTCCAATAAGTAGCGGGGGTCCGCCCTCCCCACATAGTCGCGCCTTCACGGGCGCGTGGATTGAAACAACCGAATGGCAAAACTGATACCGCAGCTTGGGCGTCGCGCCTTCACGGGCGCGTGGATTGAAACGCCGAAAAACGGCAGCAAGACTCTGTCGCCATTCGTCGCGCCTTCACGGGCGCGTGGATTGAAACAACAGCTTCTTGATCACCGATCATAGTAGGCTCGTCGCGCCTTCACGGGCGCGTGGATTGAAACCATTTTTGGGGCATTGCCAGATTGCTGGTAGGTGGTCGCGCCTTCACGGGCGCGTGGATTGAAACAGTGACCCGTTGACCAGTCCACTGGAGACGGACGTCGCGCCTTCACGGGCGCGTGGATTGAAACTATTGATCCGTGACCGCATGAGTAGTTGATTGTGTCGCGCCTTCACGGGCGCGTGGATTGAAACAGCCGGATACGAGGCAGAATATGAACACTCGCCGGGTCGCGCCTTCACGGGCGCGTGGATTGAAACGCCTGCATCATCATTGATAGTTTTCAGGTTTACTGTCGCGCCTTCACGGGCGCGTGGATTGAAACGCAACGATGGACTGCTGAACGGGCAGGCCGA
>JALTPW010000823.1 GCA_026999335.1 Chromatiales bacterium | reverse complement strand
ATTAGCGATATCCTTGATTTTACGGATAGATATCCGGGAAAGCCGGATGGAATCTCTGTCCGTAGGCCGATAGCATAATAGATGGTGTTCTTCACGCTCACTCAGGGGGGATGGTGATGTCGGAGATGGTACAGGATCAGCGCAAGGCGTATCGCCACACCCTGGCTCTGGATACAGAAGTTCACTGTCACGAATCCAGTCAGCAGGCAATGTTTCGTTGCCGTACCGAAAATATAGGCATGGGTGGAGCCTTTCTCCCGGCTAGCGGGATGCTGCTTGAAAAGGCTGTCGATGTGGAACTGGTATTGCATTTTCCTGCAGCACCTACGCCCATGGAATATCGTATTCAGGCACAAGTGGTACGTACCTCTGATGCCGGCGCCGGGTTGCGTTTCCCTCCGTTGAATCGAGAGCGTCAACGGCAGTTCCGGCGCTTCTTGCTGGAGGCCAAGGTTGCTGCCAGACACTGATTTTTGGGTGCGTATTCCTGGTTTATCGATGTGACGCCTGGAAAGGCCGATACATCGACTGCGGCGGCCGCTGACTTCCCCTCTTGTTCTTTTTTCCAGTGTCCCCATATTAGACAGGATCTTTCATTCGGCCACCCGTTGCGGGCGAGTGGTTGCAAGTATTGGCTATGACTTGAGGAGCACGAAACGATGACCATCGAAGCACACAAGGAAACTCTGGGATTTCAGACTGAGGTCAAGCAGCTGCTGCAGCTGATGATCCACTCTCTCTACAGCAACAAGGAAATCTTTCTCCGTGAGCTCATCTCTAATGCCTCCGATGCGGCAGACAAGCTGCGCTTTGAGGCCTTGTCCGATGACGCTTTGTTCGAGAGCGATTCTGATCTCAAGATTCATGTCAGCTACGACAAGGATGCACGCACCATTACCATTCGTGATAACGGCATCGGCATGACTCGGCAGGAGGTCATCGAGCACATCGGCACCATCGCCAAATCGGGCACGGCACAGTTCTTCGAATCACTGACCGGCGATCAGGCCAAGGATGCCCACCTCATCGGCCAGTTTGGTGTCGGTTTCTACTCCTCTTTCATCGTTGCCGATAAGGTAACCTTGACCACCCGTCGCGCCGGGCTGGGCGTCGAGCACGGCGTGTGCTGGGAATCGGCCGGTGAAGGTGAGTATTCACTGGAGACCGTGGAGCGGCCCGAGCGGGGTACGGAGGTCGTCCTGCATCTGCGCGAAGGGGAGGATGAATTCCTCGACGGCTATCGCCTGCGCAACATTATCAGCAAGTACTCCGACCACATCACCCTGCCGATCCTGATGCCAAAGGAAAATGCGGGCGATGAGGATGATACGTCCGACGAGATCGAGTGGGAGACCGTCAATCGCGCCTCGGCGATGTGGACGCGCTCCAAAAGCGAGATCAGTGACGAGGAATATCAGGAATTTTACAAGCACGTCGCGCACGATTTCGAAAACCCGTTGGCATGGACGCACAACCGCGTCGAGGGAAAGTACGAATACACGTCGTTGCTCTATATCCCCGCGCGCGCACCCTTCGACTTGTGGGATCGCGAACGCAGTCACGGCATCAAGCTCTACGTGCGCCGCGTGTTCATCATGGACGACACCGAGCAGTTGATGCCCAACTACCTGCGTTTTGTGCGCGGCATCATCGACTCCAATGATCTACCGCTGAACGTGTCGCGTGAGATCCTTCAGCATAACAAGGTGATCGATTCCATTCGCGCCGGTTCGGTGAAAAAGGTATTGGGTCAGTTGGAAGGCATGGCCAAGAACGAGCCGGAGAAATACGCCACCTTCTGGCAGGCGTTCGGCCGCGTGATGAAGGAAGGGCTAGGCGAAGACTTCGCCAACAAGGAACAGCTGGCCCGTCTGCTGCGTTTTTCCTCCACCCATACCGACAGTGAAACGCAGGATGTCTCGCTGGCCGACTATGTCGAGCGTATGCAGGAGGCGCAGGAGGCAATTTATTACATTACTGCCGACAGCTTTGCTGCTGCCAAGAACAGTCCACACCTGGAAATATTTCGCAAGAAAGGCATCGAGGTGCTGCTGTTGGCCGACCGTGTTGACGAGTGGATGGCCAGTTCGTTGACCGAGTTTGAAGGCAAATCGCTGAAGTCCGTGACCCAGGGTGAACTGAACCTGGGCGAGCTGGAAGACGAGGAAGAGAAAAAGGCCCAGGAAAAGGTCGATGAGGAATTCAAGGGTCTCATTGACAAAGTGAAGGAGGTACTGGGTGACAAGGTCGCCGAGGTGCGCCTGACCCATCGTCTGACCTCTTCACCGGCCTGCCTGGTGACCGGCGAGAACGATATGAGCGCCAACCTCGAACGTATCCTGCGTTCCGCCGGCCAACATGTGCCGACCTCCAAGCCCGTATTCGAGCTGAACCCGGAACACCCATTAGTGGCCAGGCTCAAGCAGGAAGGCAGCGATGAACTGTTCAACGACATGGCCGAGGTTCTTTTTGATCAAGCCCTGCTGGCCGAGGGCGGACAGCTGGATGACCCGGCGACCTTCGTGCGTCGTCTCAATGAGCTGTTGCTGTCGATGAGTCGGTGACCTTCGACCCGCCCCTCGTCGAGGGGCGTTTGCTGCGCCGTTACAAACGCTTCCTCGCCGACGTGCAATTGTCTGGCGGGGAAGTCATTACCGCACACACCGCCAATACGGGCGCCATGACCGGCTGTGCCGAGCCGGGGCGTCGTGTCTGGCTGAGCCGGTCCGACAACCCCAAACGAAAATATCCGCATACCTGGGAATTGATCGAGGTACGCGATGGCGTGCTGACCGGCATCAATACCCAAATGAGTAATCTGCTGGTGCGCGAAGCCATCGAACAGGGGCGGGTAGCGGAATTGACCGGCTATGCGCGCTTGCGTTCGGAAGTGCGTTATGGGGAGGAAAGAAGCCGCATCGATTTATTGCTGGATTCGCCCTGCGCTGAGAAGGCTACTCCCTGTTATATCGAAGTAAAAAATGTCACTCTGGTGGATGAGGGCGTCGCCCGTTTTCCCGATGCCGTCAGTGTGCGCGCCAGTAAGCATTTGCGCGAGCTGATGTCCGTGGTGCGTGCGGGACGGCGTGCGGTGATCTTTTTCTGTGTGCAGCGAGGGGATGTCCGCGAGGTGCGGCCAGCCGATGATATCGATCCGTTGTACGGAGAAACCCTGCGTAAGGCCGTTGCCTGTGGGGTCGAATGCCTGGCCTGGGCGGCGGACGTTTCGACGCGAGAGATCGTGCTGCGGCGGCCATTGTCTGTGCGGGTGGCGTAACGAGCGGATTTTTTGAAGTTCGAGGATGCCTGTTCGATGCGTAGGGGGCCAAGTGGTTGATGTCGGCCTATGCCAATCTGCAGTCCATCTGAGGAGCGGGCCATGCCCACGATGTGGTTTTCCCGATAGGGTCAATTGACGCGGATGCCTCTGTGCTGGATATGTTTCAAGAGGTTAGCGGGAAGCCGCCGTCGGCTCGTCTTCGGCGGGGTCATCAATTTTTTCCAGCATGGCGATGAAGTCCGCCGCCGGCATGGGGCGGGCAATGTGATAACCCTGGGCGATGTCACAGCCCATGTCACTCAATTGCTTCAAAATGGCCTCATCTTCCACGCCTTCGGCGACGACTTCCAGGCTCAGATCGTGGGCCAGACCGATAGTGGCGCGCACGATGGAAGCATCATCCTCGCTGGCTATCATGTCCATGACAAAAGACTTGTCGATCTTGATTTCATTCACTGGAAGCAGTCTCAAATGGCCCAGCGACGAGTAGCCCGTGCCAAAGTCATCGATGGAAATATAGACGCCCAGTGCATTCAGTTTTCTCAATTGTGTCTTGGCGCGGGCCGGGTCGGCCATCATGGCGGTCTCGGTGATTTCCACGACCAGGTTCTGTGCCGGCAGTTTGTACCGTTTTAGCAGAGAGGCGATCAGCGGTACCAGTTTGTCATCATGCAGGTTGATGGCGGACAGGTTGGCCGAGATCTTCACTGTCTTGCCATTGACATGGCAGTGGGCGCATTGCTGTATCGCCGTTTCCAGTACCCAATGGGTCAATTCCTTGATCAACCCGGTGCGCTCGGCGATTTCGATAAACTGGTCAGGCGGGATAGCGCCGTGCTGCGGGTGGGTCCAGCGTGCCAGTGCCTCGGCGCCGATGATGTGGTGGTTGCGGAGATCCAGCTTTGGCTGGTAGTGGAGTTCCAGTTGCTTGTCGCGCAGGGCATTGCGCAGATCGTTGATCAGTCCGAGCCGTTCTGCGGCCCCTTTATTGTCCAATGCCTGAAAGATGGCGGCATGTTGGCTATTGTCCCGGGCCTGGAAGATAGCCGCCTCTGCTTTTTGCAAGAGTACCGGTGCCGTGGTCGCGTGCTGCGGATACAGAGCAATGCCGAGGGTGCCGCGGATATACAGGCAACGTCCGTCTATTTCAAAGGCATTTTCCAGGGTGCCGAGCAGGGTTTCGGCAATGGCGTCGATGGTCACTGTGCCGGTGTTTGTGAGCATAATGGCGAATTTATTGCCATAGAATCGCCCGGCCTGGTCAGGTGTCTGTAGTGTTCCGCTGAGGCGGATGGCGACTTGCCGCAGTAATTCATCGCCGCAGTGATGACCCAGCGAGTCATTGATTTCTTTGAACTGGTGCAGGTCGATCATGCACACCGCCAGTGTCTGTTTGTTACCGTCCAGGTGAGCGATGGTTGCATCGATAGTGTGGCTCAGGGCATCGCGGTTGGGTAGGCCGGTGAGAGGGTCATGGTGGGCTTGGTGTTCCAGCTGGGCACGCTGTTCATTGAGTTTGCGGAACAGGGAGGAAATCACCATTGCGCCCCATGTCGACAGCCAGATGCTGATCAGTGCGGCAAAGCCAATCGGCACGCCAATATGTTTCATGAATTCATGCAGCCCCGCCCGGGCGTTGCGATGAGTGTTGACGATGGTATAGGGGCTGTCGGGGATGGGGGTGGTGACCCAGATGTATTCGTTGTCATCGATGGTGGTGTAGCCGCTGCTGGCCGCCAGCAGCGATTCACTGTCGATGTAAACCGGCGGTGAAGACTTGCCGGGATACTTGTCGGTGACGCTCAGCAGGCGGCCCTGTGTATCGATGACAGACAGAGAGTCGCTGCGGGTTTCGTGATGGGGCAGCATCGCTTGGATTTGTTCGAGACTGGGTCGTTCTGGGAGTGTCTCGATGAGGTGTTGGTTATGATCGTGCAGCAGGCTGGGTATTCGGTGCCGGGCGAGATCGAGCGCACTGGTGAATGCAATACCGGCAAAGAGAGCAATGACACCCAGACTGGATGCCAGAGAACCGACCAACAGTTTTGTGCGTTGCTGCATAGGGCATTATTCCGGCTCAGCGGCCCTGTGCAAGATGAGAGTGTCTGCGGTGCCGACGGGAGGCGGAAAGTTTCCGCTATGCAGTGAAGGGGGGCTCAGGGAGTGTATTGGTACAGCCTGGAAATGCCTTGGCTTTCTCATGGTTTTTCCTTCCAGGCCAATGTGCTGATATTGTCGGCTATTTGTGATCCTGTAGGATTTGCGCAGCAGCCAGCTATATACGGGGTAACACTCTGAAGTTATTAGCGGACTGAAGAGGGAAGGGCTTTAGTGATTACTGTCGCTGACGGCAGGCAGGGTCTTGCCCGGGTTGAGGATGCCATGGGGGTCGAAGAGCCGGCGGATCTGTTGCATCAGAACGAGACTGGCGGGGTCGATTTCGCGGGCGACAAAGTCGCGTTTGACCAGCCCGATGCCGTGCTCTCCGGAAAGGCTGCCACCCAATTCAAGCACTCGGGTGAAGACGGCGTCGAGGCAGGCTTCGGCCCGCACCATTTGTGCGCTGTCGTCTGGATCCACCAGCAGGTTGACGTGGATATTGCCGTTACCGGCATGGCCGAAATTGACGATGGTGATGCCGTGGTGTTCAGCGAATTCCGCCAGGGAGCCGATCAGGGCCGGGATCTGCGATACGGGCACGACCACATCTTCGTTGATCTTCTTCGGTGCTACATTGCGCAGCGCCGGTGATAGGGCCTTGCGCGTGGCCCACAGGGCCTGCACCTCGGCCTGGGTTTGCGCCACCCGCAGATCCAGCAGGCCGTCTCCACTGGTGGCCCGTTCAATGGCAGTCAGCGATTCGGCCATCGCCGCCTGCGCGCCGTCGACCTCGATCATCAGCAGTGCGCCGGCTTTCTGCGGCAGCTCGGCAGTGGCGTGTTGGCGAATCATCTCGATGGCTGGGCCGTCAATGAACTCCAGCGCGCAGGGGACTACCGGCTGGGCCATGATGCGTGATACGGCTTGCGCGGCGCTGTGCATGTCGGCATAGATGGCGCGCAGGGTGCGCTTGCTTTCGGCCTGCGGGGTCAGTTTGAGGGTGGCCTCGGTGATGATCGCCAGGGTGCCTTCAGAGCCAATCAGCAGGCGGGTCAGGTCGTAGCCCACGACGCCCTTGGTGGTGCGGGTGCCGGTGTGAATCTCTTCGCCGGCGCCGGTCACGGCGCGCAGGCCAAGGGTATTTTCGCGTGGTGTGCCGTATTTTACGGCGCGTGGCCCGGCCGAGTTGTAGGCCAGATTACCGCCGATGGTGCATACCGCGGCGCTGGTGGGATCCGGGGGCCAGAAAAAACCGTGCTCGGCGGCTGCTTGCTGCACCACCTGGTTGGTGACACCGGGTTGCACCACCATCAGGCGGTCGGCGGGGTTCATTTCCAGGATACGCGTCATGCGCTCGGTAGAAAGCACGATGGCATTTTCCAGCGGCACCGTGGCGCCAGTGGTGCCGGTGCCGCGGCCGCGTGCTGTCAGGGTCGTGTGGTGCTCATGGCACAGGCGCACCACGGCCTGCACCTGTGCGTGATTCTCGGGAAACACCACCAGTGCCGGCAGGGCCTGCTGGCGGCTGTTGTCGTAGCCGTAGGCCAGCCGCTCGCTCGCCTCGGTGAGCACATTGTCTGCACCCAGCAGTTCGATCAGGGCAGGGGTGAGTCCGGTGGGCATCAGTCGGCGTACTCGAACAGTTTGACCACCTGCCGCACACCATCGACATTGCGTGCGATTTCCGCCGCCTGGTGCCCCTCTGTACGGGTCACCAGTCCCATTAGAAATACCGTGCCGTATTCCGTGACCACCTTGACAGCGTCGGAATCAAAACCCTTGGTGGCCAGCATGCGTGCCTTGATTTTGGAGGTGATCCAGCCGTCCCGGCTGCGGGACTGGAAGCCGGTGAGATCCTGGATGCGGATCTCGTTGTGCACCCGTCGCACCCCGGGCAGGTTACGCACGATGTTGATGACGTGGTCGCGCAACTCCTGCGACAGGGCCTCGCCGCTGAGCAGGACGATGCGGTTGTAGCTGGTGATGTTGACGTGAATCTTCTGTTGCAGTTTCGGATCACTGTAGAGTTTGTCCATGACGCTGGATTCGATGCGCTGGTCATCGAGCACGGTGGTCGCGGAACGGGTGGGTCGGGGCTGGCCGTTGTCGGTCAGCGGCGTGGCGGCGCAGCCGGCCAACAGGAAGCATAGAGCGAGTAAGGCGATGAGCCGGGTAATGATCGAGGTTTGCATGGTTTTCCGCTTTTTGGTTGATGGAGCGTTAGGCCTGAAAGGCGTTACTGATCCAGTCTATGTGCACGTGTCCGTTGTCCTGGCCCGTGAGGGCGATGACATCGAAGCGGCAGGGCCGGCGCGCTGCCCTGGGGTGTCCTTGCAGGTAGTGGGCGGCGGTGGCCGACAATTTGCCTTGCTTGCGCCAGTCCACACTCTCGGCGCCACTGCCGTAGCGGTGGCTGCGCCGGTAGCGCACCTCCACGAAGACCAGTGTGTTGCGATCCAGCATGATAAGGTCGATTTCACCGCAGGCGCAGGCATAATTGCGTTCGACCAGACGCAGCCCCTGGCGTTCGAGATAATCGCAGGCATCCTGCTCTGCGCGTCGCCCGGCCTCGTTGTGTGCGGCCATCGGCACTCTCCCTGATCAGTTCTCG
>JALTPW010000822.1 GCA_026999335.1 Chromatiales bacterium | reverse complement strand
TTCGTATTGTACCGCCAGTACGTTGCCCTTGCCGGTCTGCCCCAGCGGGCGGGTGTAGTGATATTCGTCGATGATAATGTCGCCGAGCACCAACACATCGAGAGCGGCCAGGCGGTCGAGGCATAGTTTCAGGCTTGCGCCGTCGTGACGCTGGCGAAAGCCGCGCAGGAAGTCGCGTACCCCCTCGTCGAGGGCGCTGAAATGTTCGTTAAGCAGGTTGCTGGAGCTGAAAGTGGCCTCCTGGGTGAAGTGGATACGGCCTCCGACGTTTTCCACGACGGCCTGCTCACGGCGGATATTTCCCGTTATGTCATCCTGGGCGCGAATGTAGTCGCTGCCCTTGACATAGACCTGCGGACGCAGGGCCTCGATGACTTCGATGGCGGTCTCGGCGGCATTGATAGCCACGCCGTCCACGCAGTCCAGTGCGGCGATACTTTCGCCGCGCAGGGCTTCGCTGAACACGGGCCGATCCGGGCCCTTGTTGACGAAGGCGTCGGCGGTCAGTGTTACCAGCAGCCGGTCGCCGAGTTTGCGTGCCGCCTGCAGGTGCTTGATGTGACCAATGTGCATGAGGTCGTAGGTGCCGTGGCAGAGCACGACGCGTTCACCACGGCGGCGGCAATTGGCGGCAAAGGCTGCCAGTGTCTGCAAGCTCATGAACTTGCCCGACGGAGTTTCCGCAGTTTCCTGCAGATTGAGTTTGACCACGCTTCCCTTAGCCATTGTTTTCATCGCTCCAGTCCATGCCCAGCAGGTCGGCGAGGTAATGCAGCAGGAACAGGTGGCCGATTTCCACCATGCCGTAGGCGTCGGAGTCTAACCAGTAGTTGATGTCTCCCAGCTGGCGCAGCGGGTTGTCGTTGTGGAAGCCGGAGAGGGTGATCACCTTTGCCTCACAGGTCGTGGCGCTGCGGCAGGCATTGATAATATTTTTCGACTGTCCCGAGCTGCTGATGGCGATGAGTACGTCGTTTGCCGTGAGCAGGCGTTCGACACGGCGGGAGAAGGCGTTTTCGTAGCCGTAGTCGTTGCTGAAGCAGGTGAGGGTGGATGAATCGTGCAGGGTCATGGCGCGCAGGCCGCCGACGTTGAAAAAGTCGGTGACGGCGTGGCTGGCGACGGCGGCACTGCCGCCATTGCCGATGATGTACAGGCCACCGCCTCGGCTGCGGGTGTCGGCCAGCAGGCGGGTCAGCCGTTCGATGCCCTGGTCGCGCGCGAGTTCTCGTGTGGTTTTTTCGCTGAAAATGCCCGCGCAGACAATGCTGGAAAATTCCCGGGCGTGGGTGGTGAAGGCGGTGCGTGTCAGCATGTCAATGGTCTCCGAGGTATTTGAACCAGCTGCGGGTGGCGTCATGGATGGAGCCGGCGTCCCACAGCGGCGCCTCGCGCCACAGTTCGATGGATTCGAGCATGCGGGCGACACCGGTGGCGAAATCCACCTTGGCCTCCCAGCCCAGTTGTGCGTGAATACGGCGGATGTCGGCGAAGGTGCAGTCGGGTTCGCCGGGGCGCTTGGGGATGTATTCCATCGCGCCGCCGAGGTGGCCGACCAGTGCGTTGATGCTGTAGTGGTGGCCGCTGCCGACATTGAATATCTTACCGCTGATGTCGCTGGCGGCGGCACAGGCAAAGGCATCGGCGACATCGCTGACGTAGGTGAAGTCACGGCTCTGGCTGCCATCGCCGACCACCGTGTAGGGTTTGCCCGCCAGTTTCTGGGCGAGAAACACGCCGAACACCGCGCCGTAGGCCCCGGTGGTGCGTGAGCGAGGGCCGTAGACGTTGAACAGGCGTAGGGAAAGGGTGGGTAGGCCGTAGACCTGTGCCCAGTGCAGCACCATTTCCTCGCCCAGATATTTGCTCAGGGCGTAGGGGTACTGGGGACGGATTTCGGCGCTTTCCGGTGTCGGGTAGATATCGGGGATGCCGTAGCAGGAAGAGGAGGCGGCATAAACCAGCCGCTTGATGTTTGCCGCCCTGCCACATTCCAGCACGTTGAAGGTGCCCTGCACATTGGTGGCGTAATAGATATCGGGGCGTTCGATGGAGGGCACGATGTCGGCCTTGCCAGCCAGGTGAAATACCCAGTCAACACCATTGAAGTGGGGGCGGATGGTTGTTCTGTCGGTGATGTCGGCCTCGATCTGTTGCAGGCCCGGGGTGTTTTTTAGTGCCGCGAGATTTTCCCAGCAGCCGCTGGAAAGATCATCCAGGGCGATGACCTGATGGCCGTCGTGGATCAGTCGTTCGACCAGGTGGCTGCCGATGAATCCCGCGCCGCCAGTGACCAGTGCCTTCATGGCGTGTTCTCCTTGGTTATTCTGCTAATGCAGCAAACAAACGGTTTGAATTGTAGGGGCGGCTTTAGGAATGTGCACGCTCCTTAGCTGCGCAATGGCGCTATCTCTGTTTGTGATCGCGGCTAAAGCCGCTCCTACAATTGTTTCTGCACAAGCCTTGCCGTTGTATCGTCTATTCAATGGTCATTACTATATAAAGTTCACGTGCGCCACGCTGTCCGTTGCCAGGGCGTGCAGGTAGCGGTTGATGTCATCCATGCGGCAATTGGTACGGCAGTCACGGATGTTCAGTTGTTCGCGTACATGGTGGAAGCTGGCCTCGCGCTTTTCACCCTGCCAGATGTCCTTGAAGCCCTGTTGATTGAGATTGCCGTAATTGAAACGCGGATCTGTCAGATAGGCGCTGCAGCCGTACAGTGAGCCATCCGCCATCACATAGGCCCAGAAGAAAGGGGTGGCGTGACAGCGCGGATAGCGTTGCTGCGGCGGCTCGTCGAGCTTGCGCAGGGTGGCGCTGCGGAAGACAACGTTAAAACCCTCGCGGTTTTCCGCAGCCAGTACTTCGGCCAGTTCGTCCATGGCCGTGTAGTCCGTGTTTTCGTAGATGCGGGTGTTGCTGAAGCGGTGTTGTGAATAGGGTTTTACCACCAGGTAGTCGAGGCCGATATGGTCGCGGCAGAGGCGTGCCAGCTCGACCATTTGGTGACGGTTTTCCGGCAGTAGCAGGGACTGTGCGCCCAGGGTGCAGCGGTGCCCGTGCCGCTCGCGTTGTTCGACCAGGCGTTGCAGGTTGGCGATCACGCGCGGAAAGTCTTTGGCGTCGGTGCGGTGGATGTCGGCGTAGGTGGTCGCGCGGCCGGCATTCACTGAGGCCTTGATCCAGGACAGATGCGGCAGGCCGCGGTCGAGAAACTTGTCGGAGACCACCGTGGCGTTGGTGGTGATGGCGGTATCGATGCCGCTCTCGGCACAGACTTCGATCATCTCCGGCAATTGTTTGTGTAGCAGGGGCTCGCCCTCGCCAGCGAACATGATGCTTTTTACGCCCAGCTCGCCCATTTCTCGCAGCCGTGGCGTGATGCGGTCGAGATCCAGGCGCTGGGCCTGATAGCCAATGTAATCCACCGCGCAGAATGTGCAGCGGTGATTACAGGCGCCAACAGGAGAAAGCTCCACATACAGAGGATAGACGTTGCGGGCCTTTTGCCAATCATCACCGGCATTCTGCCATTGCGCGACGCGCTGGGGGTGGTAAATCAACTTGTGGCCGTCGATGGAAAAGTGATCCGCACTCGGCAGTATGGGCTGGGTGGTTTTTTCAAACCGGATGAGAGTTGACGATTTCATGACGCTTGGTAGACCTGCTTGGCAGTTTGGGTGGAAATAAGCAGATTGTATGCCAGGTTAGTCTTTGCTTGCCAGAATATGCCCACTTGCCGTTATGGTCTTGCTTGAATTAGTCTGCGCCCATGTCTCAGTCATCGTGTGATAGCGACGTCCTCAGCGGGGTTCATTTTCAGGCCGAGCTGCCCATTGTCTGGGAGCCGCTGCCGGGGCCGTCCGATGTGCCCGGGCAGGTGAGCAGTCATCTGGCCAATGAGGAATTACTGGGCAGCCTGCTGATCCTCGATGAATCCGTCAGCGAGCCGGAGGAAGACGTGCAGCAGGAACACTGGCGGCGGGTGGAGGCCAAGCTCGATCTGATGCTGAGTCTGCTCGGTGAGGTGTTGGCCGGGCAGCGGGGTTTGCCGGCGCCCCGTCCGGTGCGCCTCGGCGGAGATGTGTTGTGTATCGACGGAATCAACGACCAGCCTCCGCCGGCGGCTGGTGATTGGTTGCGGGTGCAGTTGTATCTGATGCCGCGTATCCCGCGCCCACTGGTGGTGATTGCCGAAGTGTTGCCGAGTGAGGTGTCGACCCGGCTGTTGTTGCGCCTGACGGGCCTGCCGGAAACCACGCGGGATCTGCTCGAACGCTTTGTCTTTCGTCAACATCGGCGTGCCATTGCGCAGGCCAGGAATCTGTCGGACTCAGGATGAACCTACCCGGCAACGGCTTCCACGCTGCCTGAAGTGCCTGCTTTTTCTGCCTTGTTCTACGTGATCTTTGTACAGATTCATTTTCCATTTTATTCCCCGTCAAATGGTTAAATACACCAGCTTTAGCCGCTCAGATTTCAGCTATGCAGCGATGTGTTTTTTTTAGCAAATTTCCAGTTGATTGAGTCATATTTTTTTATCGAATTTTCACACAATCTTAATCTGTCATTAATGCGATAGTTATACCCTTTTTTTTTCTTTCATAATATCGATATTTCCGTGTATTTTCAGTGAATTTTCACGGCTTCTTCATCTTTTTATCATACAACGACTGTATGCTCAGTTAATGCTTTCTGATTACAGTCAGGAATAGCTTTCTGATTACAGTCAGGAATACAAATTGTTGTAAAACTTTAACTGAATTAAAATTTTCTTAGCGTGTCAATGATGCAGCAGAAGATAAGCCTTAATATAACCTGAATCCGAGGGTTCATGACGGCACATAGCGCAAGCGCTTGATTCCACAGCGGTTCAAAAAATACCCGCGTAACCGATGGATGAAGCTAAGATTTTTTGATTCCACGGTGAAATCAATATCTTGCACGCTGTATCCGCCCTGAACCCTCGGATTCAGGTATAAGGTTTTGAAAATAAATCTCTGCATCAGGTTTTGAGTGTTGAGGGAGTCAAAGCAAGCATTCCTGGAGGGTAGGCGTCATGATAGGGTTGGCGAAAGAGTTGGCTAAAATGAAATCTATCGTCGTGCTCTGTGAACAGCGCTACCTTGCTCAGGGTCAGCCCGCTGATTTTGTTCGTGCGCTTCTCCGGCGTAACGTGTCGGTTTCTCTGGTTACCGTAGAAGAACTTGCCGAGACACCTGCGCTGGCGGTGGATCTGGTGGTTGCTCGTGGCCGGAGCCCTGCTTTACTTAAGGCGCTGGCACAATTTGAAGCAAGAGGTATTCTGACGATCAATACTTCGCATGCAATTGCGGCCGTTGTCGATAAGTGGCGCATGGCCCAGGCATTTCGTATTCAGGGAATTCCCACACCACGAACCTGGCTCAGCCCGGTGGCGATGCTCCGTGAGTGCGTCTGGAAATTTCCTGTGGTCATCAAACCCGTATTCGGTGATAACAGCCGCGACGTTACTTTGTTGCATGACCGGGAGCAGCTCGAACGGCTTGAATGGCAGGAGCCTTTTGCACTCGTTCAGGCGTTTGTCGTAGGTGATCCTATGGATCTGAAACTTTACGGCATCAACGGTTCCGTGTGGGCGGCGCGTAAGCCCGGCCCGTTGGTTGATTGCGCCGGCATGACATCGGATGAGCCCGCCGAAGAGCTGCCGTCATCTTCTCATCTCCATCGCCTGGCTCGGCGCTGTGCGGATATATTCGGCCTCACCCTGTACGGCGTTGACTGTGTGCTTGCTGCACAGGGTCCGCAGGTCATCGAAGTCAATGACTTTCCAAATTACACCCACGTCGAGAATGCAGGGGATTGGATCGCTGAATTCATATTGAATACCGCCGAGAGCGCACGCGCATGAAGATCGGATTTATTCTCGGACATCAACAGCCAAGCGCCAGATCGTGGTTGTATCAAGTTATCGCCTTACTGCGCTCCTGGGGGGGCGTGGTGGATGAAATTTATCCCGGCAAGGGCCTGATGGACCTCTCGAAGGTTTGCGTCAAACACGATTTGTATGTGCTCAAGCCCTCCGACTCCGATCTAGCGCTGAGCTATGCCGGTATCCTGCATGGGCTGGGTGCTCGGATACTCAACTCGTATCCCGTGTCCGCTATGCTGCGGGACAAGGTACTCACCACGCAAAAACTACAGAAAGCGGGTATTCCGGTGCCCCATACCGTGGCTGTCTTGAAGGCGGAGCAGGTACGTGAACTGCTGGATACCGGGCCACTCATTGTCAAGCCTTATCGCGGCCATCTGGGGCAAGGGGTTCGGTTGATTCGCTCGCGGGATGATATTCGACCGCTGGAAGGTGTGCATCTCGCCCAGCGTTACCACCCACCCGATGGCCTGGATCGCAAAATCTATTCGATCGGTGGACGTATCTTCGGTGTCTTGCGCAGGTTTCCCGCTCAAACATACGCAGAGAAGACGGGAATTCCCTTCATGGTGGAACCAGAGTTATCAGGCCTGATCAAGCGCTGTGGCGATGTGTTTGACATCGACACCTTCGGTGTGGATGTCATCGTCAGCGATGGCAAGCCCTATGTGGTCGATATGTCGGCCTTTCCCGGATTTAAAGGGGTTCCCGATGCGGCTGCGCGGATTGCCGATTACCTGTCCTGCCATCTCGGCAGCGTGACGCTGAATTCTCCGCCTGTGGGCATTATTCAAACGGATACCCAAGCATGAAAGCGGTCATTTTCGGCACAGGGCGTGCGGCGGGAGGCTTCGTGGCACCGATGCTTCACGCTGCGGGCTACGAGATCGTCTTCGTGGCACGCGGGCTCCAGCTTTGCGATCACCTGGATCGAACCGGGTGCATCGAAGTACAGCTCGTCGATGGCCCCCTGCTTGAGCGGGTCATCGTCGAGGGCGTGCGCGCCGTCGAGATCACCGACCAGGCGGCATTGTCTCGCGAGCTCGTTTCCGCCGATCTCATTGCAAGTTGTGTGGGTCCATCAAACCTCAAGGATCTCGGTAGTGTCATTGCGTCCGGGCTGGCAGGCCGTCAGTCCCCGGTGAACCTGATTGCTTTCGAGAATTGTGAGGATGCCGGTGCAATTCTCCGGCGTGCCGTAGCGGCTGCAGGTGGTCAGGTGGAAGCGCATGGTTTTGCCAGCGGGCTGATCCATCGTGTGATCTGCCGACGGCGCTGGCATTACGATTCGGAGACGCCGATCCGCTATACAGCCGATCCGGAATCGAGGTGTGAGATTGAGGCCGCCGGGTTGCGAGAGCCTATGCCAACTATTTCTGGTGTGACGTTGGTAGAGGATCATGTCGCCGCAGTACGCCGCAAGTTTTTTACCTACAGCGCTGCCCACGTCGCCGTGGCCTATTTGGGTCACCTCAAGGGTTACTGTTCTATCCATGCGGCGTTACAAGACCACGAAATCAGCGGGATCGTGCGAAAGGTCGTCAAGGAAGGGCAACAGGGATTGGACTTCTTCTACGGCGCCGGCTTTTCGGGGGGGGAGGTCGAACGCAAGCGGATCTGCAAGCGACTTTCAAACGGGGCTTTAAGAGACACGGTTGCCCGTGTGGGGCGGGAGCCCCTGCGCAAGCTCGGTGGGCACGAACGCCTCATCGGCACCGCCAGCCTTGCCCGGCTCGCTCATTCCAAAGCCAAATCGCTGTCATGGGTGACAGCGGCTGCCCTGTGTTATTTCGACCCCGACGATGCCTCGTCCCGCCGGCTGCGTGCACTCATTGAAAATCGCGGTGCGCAGTATGTGCTGCAAACCCTTTCTGGCGTCGACCTCGATCAGGATTTTGTCAGCCGGACTATCAGGTACGTCAAACGGCTCAGTGCCGGGTCGCGGAGCAGCCATCTAATCACCATCGAACCGACATTTTGGGCATCACGGCCCCTGTCTGCTGCGGCCAATGTTGGTTGACATGATGGGCGAATCGCTCCGGAGCCATGTGAGAAAAGAGAATGAAGCAAGGAACACGCT
>JALTPW010000821.1 GCA_026999335.1 Chromatiales bacterium | reverse complement strand
CCGCCACCGGCCGAATCGGAAAAAGTGATTCCGCGGCCATATAATGTCAAATTTTCCGCGCGGGCTGT
The DNA here is from genome assembly GCA_026999335.1 of Chromatiales bacterium. Taxonomy (GTDB): domain Bacteria; phylum Pseudomonadota; class Gammaproteobacteria; order SZUA-152; family SZUA-152; genus DRQN01. The sequence continues at coordinate 2,641 of JALTPW010000821.1, read as the reverse complement.
AGTTCCATCCAGCATGCCATTGAAATCGATGTCGCCACGGGTTGCGCCACGGGCATCCAGAATAATACTGCTTACCAGGGTTACCGGGCCGTCGAGGGTGATCGCCGCGCCATTGCCGGCATTGGCTTCACTGTCCGTACCACCGGTGGAAGTGAGGTTGTTGGCGAGTGTGATTTCGCTACCGCTGATCGCGATGGTACCGCCATTGCCCGCACGACGGCTGTTATCGCTATCATCACCGGCCGAATCACCACCATTCGCGGTGATCGTACTGACGGCAACGGCACCATTATCGGCGGTTATGCTGACACTGCCCGCATCGCCACCACTGGCGGGATGATTATCATTATCGCCATCACCATGACCGCCGGATACATCGATATCGGCTTGAATATCGATGGCGCCGGTGGCGGAGGTCATCAGCACAGCACCGCCTGCACCACTGTCGTCACCATAGTCGCCCTGGCTGCCTGTTGCCGTGACAGGCCCTGTAAGAATGATGCCCGTTCCTGCATTCAGCGTTACCGCGCCCGCCGCCCGACCATTGGTATTATTGCCGGCCGCACCCCCATTTGCCGTCAATCCGGTTGAGGTCAATGTGCCTGATGTATCAATGGTGATGTCGCCGCCGTCCTGGTTTTGGCCGCCAGTGGTGCTGATCGTGCCGTTGTTGGTGAAGCTTGTTGGGATAATGTTATTGCCTGGATCACCCACGACAAAGCTACCCCCTTGTGTGGTGATGGAGGCGGCAGCTTCTCCGCCGACCGCCCCTTCCAGAATCACGGCGCCAGCGGCCAGCAACTCGACATTCAGACTGTCCTGAGTGTTTGAGTCTCTGTCAAAAATTCGGCTGCCCGCCTCAAAGGTGATATCACCGGCGGCATCCAGCATCAGTGTGCGGGTTGTCCCTGTACCGTTGTAATTGAGATCGCCGTCTTTATCGAAGGTGATGTCACCCTTGCTGCCCGCCCCGGCCTCTCCCCAGGTTCTTATAATGACATCGGTACCCAACAAAGCATCTCTTATATCACTAACATGGATTCTTGCATTCTCCCCGCTGGGAATGAAAGGCGAACTGGTCGAAGCATTATTTCTACTGTTGGTCACGGTAATGTTATACGGGTCAATCAACCAGGTGCCAGCTTCACCTTGATACGACGAGGCATCGGGTGCACCGGCAATCTGAAAGCCGATTAAGCCAGAGGTTTCGATAAACCCGCCGTCACCACCGTTGATACCACCCCGGGCAAACAGATCGCCGTAGATACGGGCGGTATCGGCTGCAAAAGTAATGAGCCTGCCGCCATCACCGTTATCCAGTGCATCGGCAAAGACCTGACTGTCTTCAGACTGATAGATAAATTCGGCATTGGGGATTAGAGGATTATTACCCTCTTGATCACCTCCGATGAAGATCCGTCCACCGCCATTTGCACCCGAGGCATCAATGATGGACTGATCGAATAAGCCGGCATTATCACCCAGCACTTTGATGGTACCGCCCCGACCGCCACGCTCCGAACGCGCGGAGGTCATGCTCCCTTCCGTGAGTAATGTGGTGTCTTGCGCATGCAGTTCGATTTCGCCACCGCTGCCGTTCGCCGCATCGGCACGTAGTTCACCACTGCTGGTGACGTTTTCACCGATCAAAACAACGCGGCCGGCATCTTGATCATTTGCGGTTATGGACGTGTCGATACTGCCGGTGTTGATGACATCAGCACCGCCGCCCAAGGTAAAACTGCCATCTTCGTGCACGACGACGCTAGTGGCCTGTTCCAGATCACCGGTATTCACGGCCCGGGAAAACACGTCCCGGCTAGCACTGGCGCTGAGCAAGACACGCCCACCTTCGGCTTGAATCTCACCACTGTTGATCACGGCCGGATCAACACCGAGTTCGCCCTGTAATATTTCCTGGCTGACCCTCACCCCTAACAACCCGCCCTGGTCAAAGGTCAATACTGCCTGCTTGCCCGCGGCCAGTGTGACGGAACCCAGGTTGGCCACGATCAGGCCATCGTTTTCGACCTGTTTACCGATTAATGCAACATTGCCGCCCAATGACGCATTGATCATACCCTGGTTGATCACAGTGCCTTCGGTGCCCAGCACTTCATCAAAAATATAGCGGCCATTCATGAAATCGTCGGGCTGGATATTCAGGCCGGAAGCAATAATGCCACCGACATTGGCGATGGCAGTGGGGGTGAAAAAGACGCCATTGGGATTGACTAGGATCACCTGGCCATTGGCGTCGATTCGACCGGCAATGGTGGAGCCGCTTTGACTCAGGATACGATTTAAGGAAATGGACGATGCGCTGGGCTGAATATACTGCACGCGCTCATTGGCATTGACATTATAACTTTGCCAATCGATGGCCATGTTCTGGCTAGCTTGATTGATGGTGGTGGTATTTTCAGTGTGGACAATGGAACCGCTACCACCAACCACCTGACCACCGTCCGGCCCGGCCATGGCCAGGGGGGAAAGCATGGCGCTGAACAACAATACAGAAAACAGTCCATGGCCCCGCACGGCCATGACACGCCTTCTACACGTTTTTTTGTTCACCATCGCTTCATCCTGATCCGTGGGTTGTGTTTGAGATCCATCCAGTGCGTTGTATGTTCAGCGG
>JALTPW010000820.1 GCA_026999335.1 Chromatiales bacterium | reverse complement strand
TTTGCTACCACAACTGGCAATCAGGCCGCCAAAACCCAGCTTTCTCATCGTTAGCAGCACCGCCTCAACGCCACCATGAGTTTTGGAGTTCACGATATCAAAACACGCTCCAGGCGCCGCCAGCGGTTCACTCTTTAAGACTTGTCGAATGAGTTGGGCCTGCTCAAGACTCAGGGAAGAGAGATTGGCGATCGTCCGTTTGACAATTTTTTTACCGTCACGAACCGATTCCCGAAGCAAAATGGCCGGCGGTGATTTTCGGTTGGGCACGATATCAATATACATGTCCTTAGAATACACAAGAACCACTACTTTGCAAGATAAATTAACACATATTACATGGGTACACTTAGAGCCTGAAAACGCCAAGAATCGCACAAAAACTCATGAATATCTCGGGGTTAGAGCGTCAATGAGAGGAGTTCTCATTCGAACTTCAGTTTAGTCATTAGCACCGAATGCGCTAACCCACCTACTTTAGGGTAGTAGTTTAGTGCCGGGCTCAGTTGGTCTGTCAGCGTTCATGGCACCACCTGATCCGGCTCCATCACCTGATGACCGCAGCCGGCTATGTGCCAAGACATTCGATCACACTTTGTGTACCCTCTGCTTCTTTTTCGCCGAGGTAGCACCATGTCCGAGCCCCAACCCAACGCCCGGGCCGTCAAGGCCTTCCTGCTGGATCTGCAGGATCGCATCTGCAGCGCCATCGAGGCCGAAGACGGCAAGGCCCACTTCATGGAGGATGACTGGAAGCGCGAAGGCGGTGGTGGTGGCGGACGCACCCGTGTACTCACCGACGGGAGGGTGTTCGAGCAGGCCGGTATCAATTTCTCCCACGTCGCCGGCGACAACCTGCCCACCTCGGCCACCGCCCATCGGCCGGAGCTGGCTGGGCGCAGCTTCGAAGCCATGGGTGTGTCGTTGGTGATCCACCCACACAATCCCTACGTGCCCACCTCGCACGCCAACGTACGCTTTTTCATTGCCGAAAAAGAAGGCGAAGATCCCATTTGGTGGTTCGGCGGCGGCTTCGATCTGACCCCTTATTATCCCTTCGAGGAAGACGCAGTACACTGGCACCAGACCGCCAAGGCCGCCTGCGACCCTTTCGGCGAGGACGTCTACCCAACATACAAAAAATGGTGCGACGAGTATTTTCACCTCAAGCACCGAGGTGAAACACGCGGCGTCGGCGGCCTGTTTTTCGACGACCTCAACGAGGGTGGCTTCGACCACTGCTTCGAATTCATGCAGAGCGTGGGCAACCACTACACCGATGCCTACTGCCCCATCGTCGCCCGCCGCAAGGACGACAGCTATGGTGAACGCGAGCGTGATTTCCAGCTCTACCGTCGCGGCCGCTATGTGGAATTCAACCTGGTCTACGACCGCGGCACCCTGTTCGGCCTGCAAACCGGTGGTCGCACCGAGTCCATCCTCATGTCCCTGCCACCGCTGGTGAAATGGCGCTACAATTGGTCACCGGAAACCGGCAGCCCCGAGGCGCGCCTGTATACCGACTTCCTGCGCCCGCGCGACTGGCTGGCACTGCAAGACTGAATGAGCCGTCAGCGACGCAGCACGCGCGGTGGACAAAACCGTCTGCGTATTATCGGTGGCCAGTGGCGGGGACGACGGCTGGAGTTTCCGGACATCCCTGGCCTGCGTCCCACCCCGGATCGGGTACGCGAGACCCTGTTCAACTGGCTGCAAACGGAGATCGTCGGCGCACACTGCCTCGACCTGTTCGCCGGCAGCGGCGCGCTGGGACTGGAGGCCCTGTCGCGTGGTGCCTCGCAAGTGGTGCTGGTGGATGAATCCAGCGCCGCCACGCGCCAGATCGAAGTCAACCTGCAACGCCTCCATGCCAACGCTGCCACCGTCGTGCACATGGCGGTGCAAATTTTTCTCGAACGCGGCCCCGGCGACGCCCGCTACGACATTATATTCCTCGACCCACCCTTCGCGCAGGATCTGATCAAAACCAGTATCAATCTGCTGGAAAAAAAGGGCTGGCTCGCCCCCGGCGCCCGCATTTACCTGGAAACAGAAAATCAACTGCGCGAACTGCCTCTGCCCGCCGACTGGCAGCTGTTGAAAGAAAAAACCAGCGGTCAGGTGACGTACCGCCTGGCCCATACTTAGCCTTCCCTGTACGTCCATGCGACAATTCCCCCATGCAAGCCACCGCCATCTATCCCGGAACCTTCGATCCCATCACCCTGGGCCATGCCGACCTGGTCACCCGCGCGGCCCGGTTGTTCGACCGGATCATCGTCGCCGTTGCGGCCAACACCAGCAAACAGACCGTGTTCTCCCTCGACGAACGCCTGTCCATGGCGCACACGGTACTGGCGGAATACCCCAATATCGAGGTCTGCACCTTCGACGGCTTGCTGGTGGAATTCGCCCGCACCCGCAAGGCCTCGGTGATCCTGCGCGGCCTGCGCGCGGTATCCGATTTCGAGTACGAGTTCCAGCTCGCCGGTATGAATCGCAAGCTGGCGCCTGACATTGAGACGATGTTTCTCACCCCCGCCGAACAGTACACTTACATTTCGTCCAGCCTGGTACGCGAGATTGCCGCCCTCGGCGGCGATATCGCGCCCTTTGTCCATGACACTGTCAGGGCTGAATTGATGAACAAATTGCGTTAAAATCAGCCAACTAACTTCTCAAGGTCGTTTTAGCGAGTATCCACTATGGCTTTAATCATTAC
>JALTPW010000819.1 GCA_026999335.1 Chromatiales bacterium | reverse complement strand
ATGGCCTTTGGCGACCGGCAATATCGCATCCGTGGACTGCAAAAAAACCTCAGCTTTGAAGTACTGAAAGTCAATGTGCTGGTTCGCCGAAATGAAGCCTTCCATGTAGATGCGCTGGAACTCTACAACGCCAAACAAAGAGCCGCTTATATCAAAGCCGCCAGCATCGAGTTAGGTCTGAAAGACGACATCCTTAAGCGTGATCTGGGCAAGGTGCTGTTGAAATGCGAAGCCCTGCAAGAGCAGCATATCAAGCAAACCCTTGCCCCAGAAAAGCCCGAAATCAGCCTGACTGAATCTGAACAAACCGCCGCCCTGGACTTACTCAAATCACCTGATCTGATGAACCGCGTCCTGGCTGACTTCGATCGGTGTGGTGTGGTCGGTGAAGCGACCAACACCTTGATCGGTTATCTAGCTTGTGTGTCACGCAAGCTAGATAAACCGCTGGCGGTAATGATCCAGTCTACCAGCGCAGCCGGAAAATCCACGCTGATGGATGCGGTGTTGGCCTTGATGCCAGAAGAAGAACGAGTGCAGTACAGTGCCATGACCGGGCAAAGCCTGTTCTACATGGGCGAAACCAACTTGAAGCACAAGATACTCGCCATCGCCGAAGAAGAAGGCGCAGAACAAGCCAGCTATGCTTTGAAGCTGTTACAGAGTGAAGGCGTGATTACCATCGCCAGCACCGGCAAAGACGACACCACTGGCGACATGGTGACCAAGGAATATAGGGTAGAAGGCCCAGTGATGCTGTTCCTGACCACCACGGCCATCGACATCGACGAAGAGCTGATGAACCGCTGCCTGGTGTTGAGCGTGAATGAATCCCGCGACCAAACGCAAGCTATCCATGCTATGCAAAGAAAGCAACAAACGCTGGAAGGCTTACTGGCTGCCGAAGATAAAAAGCACATCATCGATAACCACCGGAATGCGCAACGGCTTATCCAGCCGCTTTTAGTCGCCAATCCCTATGCGGAAAAACTCAGCTTTATTGACGACAAAACCCGCACCCGTAGAGACCATCTGAAATATTTAACCTTGATCCGCTCCATTGCCTTACTGCATCAATATCAACGGGAGCGCAAAACCGTCAATCATAACGGCCAGCGTATTGAATACATCGAGGCCATGCTGTCTGATATTGAGACGGCCAACCGCTTAGCGCATGAGGTGCTGGGCAGGACGCTGGACGAGTTGCCGCCGCAGACGCGCAAACTGCTGGAGCATATCTATCGAACCGTGACCGCCTATTGCCAGGCGCAGGGCATGGAGCAAAAAGACCACCGCTTTAGCCGCCGGGAGATACGCGGCTGGATCGGTTGGAGTGATACCGCGCTGAAAGTCCATCTGGCGAGGCTGGCGGACATGGAATATCTGCTGATCCATCGCGGCGGCCGCGGACAGTCGTTCAGCTATGAACTGCTGTACCAGGGCGAAGGCGAAGACGGCAAAGCCTTTCTGTCCGGGCTGATCGACGTGGAAAAGTTAAAGTACGACGCGAACCGGTCAGGGCAAAACGGCCAGCGGTCAGGGTCTGGTCAGCCCTCGGTCAGGGGGCAGTCAGGGGCTGGTCAGGCTAAGAAAAACGCCGTAAAGCCAGCCACGGCGGGACATCCGGAGAAATCGGACAAAAAACCGCAAAAACGCACGTCCAGGACCAAAAATAACAGTGCGTCGTATCGTAGTCATAGCGGCGGCGAATCACCGGCATCGCCCGCTTTAGCTGCCAAGGGTGCGTAACCGTGCCGAAGAAAGGCACGATATTACCCAAGCCCATCATCGGCGATCCCAACGACCCCGATGGCATGGTGGCCTATCTCAATCGTTATCTTGATTGGCTACAAATCCAGAACTACAGCAAAGCAACCATCAAAGGCCGTGACCATTATCTGAGCGTGTTTATCGTCTGGTGCGACGAGCGCAGCCTGAAACGTCCGAACGAAATAACGAAACCGATCCTGGAACGCTATCAACGCCACCTGTACCTACACAGAAAGAAAGACGGCGAACCCCTGTCGTTCAGGAGCCAACACAGCCACCTGGTGCCGGTACGCGCCTGGTTCAAATGGCTGACGAGACAGAACCATATCCTCTACAACCCAGCCAGTGAGCTGGACTTGCCACGGCTGGAAAAACGCCTACCCAAGCATGTACTGAGTCAGCCCGAAGTGGAAACCGTGCTGAACCAGACCGATACGAATGATGCGCTGGGCATCCGTGACCGCGCCATGCTGGAGACGCTCTACAGTACCGGCATGAGACGAATGGAGCTGATCAATCTCAAACTCTACGACATCGACGTGGATCGCGGCACGGTGATGATCCGCCAGGGCAAGGGTAAGAAAGATCGGATGATCCCGATAGGCGACAGAGCCTTGGCGTGGATCGACAAGTATCTGACTGAGGTAAGACCGGAACTGGTGGCCGGACTCGATGACGGCGTGTTGTATCTCACGAATCTGAGTGAACCCTTTACCCCGAATCGACTAACGCAACTGGTCAGAAACTACGTGCAGTCTGCCGGGATCGGCAAGACCGGCGCTTGTCATCTGTTCCGCCATACGATGGCCACCTTGATGCTGGAACATGGTGCAGACATCCGCTTCATCCAGGAGATGCTCGGCCATGCGGACGTGAGTACCACGCAGATCTACACACAGGTATCCATCCGCCAGTTGAAAGAGATCCACACGGCCACGCATCCGGCACGGCTGGAGAA
>JALTPW010000818.1 GCA_026999335.1 Chromatiales bacterium | reverse complement strand
CGCTGACCGGGACTTGTCCCAAGACTGTCCTGGCCTTGTTGAGTTTTCCCCGTCCTCCTGCGCTATATAGACCGTTGTAGCGTACAGTGGGTTTTCCCGATTCGGGAATATGCTGAGCGAGCAAGGACAAGAAGGACTTAATGGGGATCATTTGTGTCTCTTTCTTTTTGCTTCGGTGAGAGAAGTATACAAAGCGAACACGGGTGTCAGTAACAGATTTAATCTGATAGTTCTTGAGTGGCCCTGACTTGATATAGCGCGATAAATAGCTCGCCACACCTTCGGCATGGTCATAACGCTCACTAAAGTTGACTACCCATGCCTTACGCCCAAGCTGATTAAGTAGGTTTAGTGTTTTGCGCCGGCGTATGCCGGGGGGAGAGCGCCATTCAGGACGATTGATGGCCTCAAGCAGATAACTGCGCAGCTTTCCTCGAAACACCTGCATCACTGGTTTTTGTGGAAAGAGAATATCTCTGCGAGGTGCCACCCACTCCCCTCGTTTGTTTACACCACCATGAGTGATGAGAACATGAATGTGTGGGTGTAAACACAGGTTCCTTCCCCAGGTGTGTAGGGCGCAGAGAATACCGGGCATGGCATTGAGATATTTAACATCTTGGGAGAATGCCTTCAATGTCTCTTGCACGGCCTTGAATAGGAGGTCTCTCATAATGCCAAGGTTGTACTGCCAATAGATATTCAGCTCTGAGGGGATAGTGAAAACGACATGGTGGTGGGGGCAGTCCAATAAAACACGCTTGGTATTGAGTAGCCACTCTTCGGTGGCCATGCCACGGCATTGAGGGCAAAAGCGCTGTCGACAAGAGTTATACCAAATGCCGGCTAGATGATGGTTCTCACAATATTGGGCATGACCGCCCAAAGCGCTCGTACGACACTTGGATAAATTTTCTAGCGCCTTAAGCTGGTACAGAGGCAAGGCACGTTGCTCAGCAAACTGCGCCAAGTGCTCATGTAACAGTGTCTGGACTGTAGGATTTGACATACTTGCAGCCTACCGCACAATACTGGTAATGTATACAGTACTAAGACCACCTCTCCCGAGCAGCGCTCGGCGAATCTAACGCCGCGATAACCGGGCTACCGTAGCCGTGTTTGTCTTGTGCAATAATGAACGAAGTGAATGCACAAGGCAAACACTGCGGAGGTAGCTCCGTGTTAATTGCATTGTTATACACCACCACTTCCTTCGAGCAAAACGCGCCACTCAAACTCTGCACTGATTTTAACGTTGGGATTTTCTCAAGTGCACCGATGATGCCTCGGATTATTTATTTTGCTTTGGTGTTTTCTCCTTTCTTTGATGCGGAGATGAACCAAATAACTCGATTAGTTTACATCGCTAAAACTATTCCTCCAGTGCTGCGATTGGCACCAGGCCGAAACCACCTGGCCTGCGCCGTTGAGTCGAAGCTGGATTGAATGGGCACTAACCAACCACAGCCACAACTCATCTTTCTTGCACTGCTGCACCAACAATGGTGGGTAGAACGCAACGGGGAGAATCACCCCGGAACAAAGAACCCAGAATCTGCCCTTCTCCTTCTATAGGCATCAGGCAATATCACCTGGCCTGCAATGCTCACTTGGAATATTGATAGAAAGGGCACGAACTTTCGTCATTGGTGGGACATAGAAAATTACTGGAATTTAAAGAACGACGATCTCGCCTTGGGTGTATAACGTCGTGCTTAACCGGCAGGCTGGAGCATTGTTTGGTTTGTGTGATAATGAAGCGTAGCGTAATGGCCACACAAACCAAACAATGCGGAGGTCTGTCCGTGTTGAAGCACCTTGTTATGCGACATTTACCTGTACTTCCTATCTCTATCTATAAGAGATGGGCGTTTATCAAAATAATACGCTAGTGAAACCGAGTAGATATCATTATTGTTTCCAGAATCCGAATAGCTGAGGGATATCTGCGTGGAATTCCGGAATACGGATGGTTGGTGCGCCACACTGAATCCATAATTGGTTTTGTTATCTGAGTGATTCCCGAAAACCCTCAACCGTGTATTATCATTTATATAAGCAATACCACTGCCCCGCCATGATTTAACGTTATCAACCTTTTCGTTATTCAGGTAATTGCGTGATACACTCAAGGTGAACGCCCGATAATAGTACTCACCGAGTGCACGATAATTCTTCGTAGTGATACTATCGTTAACATTTACTACATTATCTGGAATATCTAGTTCTGTATTCCTGTATCGGAACTGTGCGCTTAATTTCCCAACTTTATAATCTCTTATAAATACTTCACCGCCTACAGTATAGCTATCACTATCTATGAATCTATTGTCTCCTTTAAATCGTCCGTACCCACTGAAAAAAGATGCGCCACCATATCGTAGCAGCGGAAGTGTAAGACGACCATCAACTCTATACGCATCTCCGAAGTCAAGATTTTGGTAGTCTGCTCGGACTTCGTAATTAGTCTCTATTACAGCCATATTTCCAGTTGCTGATACCACTGCTGGGACTACCAGCAGGAACCATAATGTATTTTGTTTCAATTAAGCTTCCTCTGTTGACGCATAACGTCGTGCTTAACCGGCAGGCTGGAGCGTTGTTTGGTTTGTGTGATAATGTAGCGGAGCGTAATGGCCACACAAACCAAACAACGCGGAAGTCTGTCCGAGTTGAAGCACCTTGTTATGTGTTTTTTCTACCATTACCGGTAACAACTTTTACTCAGGGG
>JALTPW010000817.1 GCA_026999335.1 Chromatiales bacterium | reverse complement strand
AGTTGCCAATTTGCGCAATAACACCACGATGACCTGCGCTTTCCGCCTTAATGAGGCGAATCCGGCGGCCAATCTGAAATTCCCTGTGTATTGACAGGCAGGGACACTTTTACTAATCTGGGTTTACAGCGCCGATTTGATATCAGCTTGCGGGCGCTTTAACAAATACAGCTAAAGCGAGGGGAAACCTGCTTTGGCCTGTGATTAACGGTGGCCGGGCGGGTTTTTTTGTGCCGGCGTCATAAAAATGTGCAACTTGTTTGTCTCGGAGGTGCGGAGGGCACAGAGATAGTGAATTTTTCACCAAGGTGAAGAGATACAAAAAATGAATGGAATATTTTTTGTGGCTTGGCGGGAATCACTGTATCTCTTCTCTGTGTACCCTGTGCCTCTGTGGCAAAATGAATGAATTGAGCAAGGTATTAACTATGGCCAGTAATGATGATAGAGCGACCGATGAGACATTAGGCTTCGATACCCTCGCCATACGCGCCGGTTATGAACGCACCAACGAAGGCGAACACAGTGAGGCGATATTTACCACTTCCAGTTATGTCTATGAAGGTGCGGCGCAGGCGGCGGCACGTTTTTCCGGTGACGAACCCGGTAATATTTATTCGCGTTTCACCAACCCCACCGTGAATGCCTTCGAGCGACGTTTGGCGGTGCTCGAAGGTGGTGAGCGTTGTGTCGCCACGGCATCAGGTATGGGCGCCATTCTCACTGCCTGTCTCGGCACATTGAAGGCGGGCGATCACATTGTTTCTTCGTGTGCCATCTTCGGTTCCACGGTGGTGTTGTTCGAAAATATTCTCACGCGTTTTGATATCAAGACCACCTTCGTGCCACAGACGGATCTACAGGCTTGGCGACAGGCCATCCGCCCACAGACGAAGATCCTGTTTCTGGAAACGCCGTCCAATCCTGTCACCGAGATTGCTGATATTGCCGCGCTGGCCGAACTGGCGCACGCCAATGATTGCCTGCTGGTGGTGGATAATGCCTTCTGTACACCGGCTCTGCAGCGGCCGTTGGCCTTGGGGGCCGATCTGGTGATCCATTCCGCGACCAAGTACCTCGATGGTCAGGGTCGCTGCATCGGTGGTGCGGTGGTGGGTTGCGAGGAGCGGGTGGGTGGTGATATCTACGGCATCGTGCGTACCGGTGGCACCGGTATGAGCCCGTTCAATGCCTGGGTATTCCTCAAAGGGTTGGAGACGCTGCGCATTCGCATGGAAGCCCATTGCCGGGCTGCCCAGCAGCTGGCCGAGTGGCTGGAGGCACAGCCTGCGGTACTGTGTGTCAACTACCCGGGTCTGAAATCCCACCCGCAACATGCGCTGGCCGCACAGCAACAGACGGGGTTCGGTGGTGTGCTGTCCTTTGCGGTGAAGGGCGGCCAGGCCGGGGCCTGGCGACTGATTGACAGTACGCGACTGGTGTCGATTACCGCCAATCTGGGCGACACCAAGACCACCATTACCCACCCTGCAAGCACCACCCATGGACGCGTTGATGCCCAGGCGCGTATCGACGCCGGCATTACCGATGGGCTGGTGCGCATTTCGGTGGGGCTGGAGGATATCGCTGATATCAAGGCGGATTTATTGCGGGGATTGCGTTTACTTTAAAGGTATAAAGCAGATAGGTTGATGAGATGGCCTTCTCCCTTTAATGCTTGTTCGCAGCACCAAAAGTAGGCGCTTTTTTTAAAGAACCTACTTTTGGTAGGCGAGTGGTGGAGAATTGACTCCTCAGCAATTAAAACGGAAAACATCGTGCGCACAGCGCACGCTACAAGCAGGGGTAGTGTGCGCTGTGCGCACAACACGGATATCCAATTTCTCTGTGCACTCCACACCCCCAGTCTCTGGGCCTGGATGGCTTTATGACAACAGTGGATGATCCTTGGGCAGCTGTTTGGCGTACCACAGGGCTAGCTTATGGCGCATGGATTTTTGCGCCACTTGATCCTCGGGCAAGGGCTGGATCAGTTTGTCGTGTACCAACAGCCGATAGATATAGAGTGTTTTCTCGTTCACTGAGTCTGTTGGCTCGAAGATTGCCGCACCCCTGTCTTCGGCATATTTCACCCCGGCGATGATCGCCTCTTTGGTAAGTTCGGCCTCGTGTTTGAGTTTTTTGGTTTTTGCCATATGTCACCTGTATTTTCATTGAGAACACTCCCTCGGCCTGTCGGCTCAGTGAAGTGTTTCGTGGGCACGTTTGACGTCTTGCGTATCGACGCCGCCGTCGATGTGCCTGAGTTGTTGGCTGAGCAGTGATTGCACCTCGGCCGTGTGCCCCGCCTGTGTGGCAATGTCGGCCAGATCAATACTACAGCGCAGAGCCAGGGAATGGGCATTCTGCCGTTGGGCCTGTTGCAATGCCTGGGTGAGCAGGGCCTCTGCCTGCGCGGAATGTGCGGGTTCGGCCTGCTGCAAGAAGTGCCCCTTGAGACGCATCAGTTCAGCGCTGAAGAAGTTCTCATGGGTGTATTCTGTCTCTTCCATGGCCTTGTCGAGGGTGCTGTTGGCGGCATCGGGCTGGCCGGCGCGAAATTGCAGCTCCGCCAGCAGGGCGAGGAAATAGGAACGTACCAGACGACTGCCGGACTGTTCGTATTCGGCCAGTGCGGACTGAAACTCTTCGCAGCAGGTCTTGATGTTGCTGTCATCGGCTTTTGCCCAGGCGCGCAGCATTGTTCCGGTGGCGGACCAGAAGGCGAAGCCGT
>JALTPW010000816.1 GCA_026999335.1 Chromatiales bacterium | reverse complement strand
TCCTTGAGTGGCGACCAGTCGGTCTTGTCCACCGGCGCGTTGGCACCGTTCATGGCGGTGGTGGCCGCAATACCCTGGCTGATAAGCGCATCTGCGGCTTTCTCGCCCTCAACCAGTACAACCTCATCGGCCAGCAGGAGGCGGGGTTGGTTGTAGAGCGGCCTCGGATTGGGCGCGCGCATCTTGCGTTCGCGCACATCCCACGGCCGGTATTCCTTGCCGTCTTCGGTGTCGTAGCGGTAAACGCAGGCGATGAGCCGCCCCTCGCCGTCGTGGTAGTCCCACTTGGCCGACCAGGGGCCGAGATCGTCGACCGGCGGTTTACGTGACGGCGAAGTAACTGTGGCAGGCGGCGCATCACCCAGCCAGCGGGCGATCTTGCGCACCAGATCCGGAAACTGCCGGTGGCTGTCCAGACCATGGCTCGCTGCCCAGAGATCGAATATGTCGCCGCTCTCGCCGGTGGCGAAGTCGATCCACATGCCCGCTTTGGGTCCCTCGAGTTCCACCACCAGACTCTTGCCGGGATTGCCCTGCAGGTCACCGATAACAAACTGCCTGCCGCGGGTCTTGCCGTTCGGAAACAGCCAGGCAAGCGCCTCGGGCAGCCGGTCCAGCAAACGCGCCTTCAGCTCCTTTGCATCGAACCCGGGTTCGGTGGCTGAGATCTCCTGGTCGGGCGCATCGTTGAAGTCGAGCCAGACGATGTTGTCCGCCATCAAGATCCGCCTCCCCAGCAGCGGTCCTGCCACGCGCAGAACTTGCACTCGTAGTGGGTCGGATCGTTGGCCAGACGCGGCAACAACTCATAAGCATCGCAGGCCTGCAGGATCCGCACGCCGCGATCCGAGGCGCGCTGCGCCAGCTCGCCATTGAATGGAACCTGCTCGAAATAGAGCTCGGCGGTATCCTTGTTGATGGTGGTAAAGAGTGCCGGGTTCCGGCTGATGCCCGGGACCTGAGGCTCCATGTAGGCCTGGTAGAGTGCAATCTGCGACGCATAGACCGGCTTCGACAGGCTCACCCCACGTTTGACCGTATCCTTCCATGACTTATTGTTGAGCGACTTGCACTCCCAGAGTGCCGGGTAGCCGAGCCCGAGTGATTCCGGCCCCGCAGCCAGGATCCCGTCCACATGCCCCTGAATACGGCCTCCGGCAACAGAGAAGCCATACTGCTTGCCTTGTGAGGTTTCCGTGTAGAGCTCGAAACCTGCCATCCGCAGCCAGCGGATGGCGAGGTCCTCGAACACATGGCCCGCCTCGAAGATGCGCAGCGTGGTTCCGGACAACTCCCGGCCCGGATCGACCGGGGCCTGGAGATACTCGTATTGCAGCGCCCGGTCGCAGGCGACACCCAGGCGGGATGCGCCAAGATAAGCGCGTGGCGTTTGCTCATCGCGTTCAGCCGCCAGTGCCTCATCGATTAAGCCCGTCACCCGTTCACTGAAGGATGAGGAAGAATTGAAATCCAGCATCAGCTTCCTCCTTAGAACGGCACGTCGTCAGGCGTGAGTTCCCGCAGGTTGTCGAAGTAGGCGGTCAGCACCATGTCCACCATCTGCAGGATCTCCTCGCGGCTGTACGCTGATAGCGGCTTGTCCATTCCGAGCGAGGCCACGTATTCCCCGAGGTGAGGCAGCACGGCTTCCATTGCGGCCTTTTCGTTGTGGGTAGGATCAATCACGACGCCACCTCCCGCCTTGAGTCGCCTGGCATGCAGAGACTGGCACTGCATCGAGCAGAAGCGCTTGAACATGCGTTTCCCGTCCGGCGTGCGCGGCCCCCTCTTGGGGGAAACCCAGCAGAAGCCTCGTCCTTCCCGTCCACAGACCGCACATATCACGCCGCCTCCTTGGCCGCTCTCGGCCTCCTGCCTCCCGCGGCACTAGCACTTCCATGTGCGTCGTTATCCGCCGCGCCGAACACCCGGGACTGGATGTCCCGCTTGTTGAACTGGAAGGCCAGCAGGCAGGAGGCCTGATAACGGGTCAGCCCGAAGTCCTGCCGGTAGGCAGGCGGCAGGTACCGCAACTGTTGCTGGGTCGCGGCTTGATTCAACCAGCGGCGGGACTTGAGCGCGGTGTCCTCCGACTCGTGCTCATTGAGCCAGTCATCGGCTGCGGCAAGGCATACGGTGCGTTCACCGAGTGCCAGCAAACTCGTTGTCAGATTCTTGCCGCCGCCGATGCCGAACCAGCGCCCATTCAGGAAAAAGACACCGGCCCAGGCATCGAAGCCTGTGGCCATCAACGCGCCGTCATCACCAAACAGATCGCACCAGCGAAATGAAGATCGCTTGAGTAGGTCCAGCTCCGACATGACGAAATCGGTCAGTTCGACCTTCTCATCCAAATCGGCCCGCTCCCACCGGTGACCACACAGCGGACACTCCAGGGACGCGGCGGGGACCTGCGCGCCGCACTCGGGGCACTCCTTCTGAGGCGCGGTGCCGGTAAAATCCCGCCCATCCAGATTGACGTCCTGCTCCAGCGATCCATGCAGCAGCGTGCTGGTACCGAAATCGAGCACGATACAGTCGGTCTTGGTGACGCCGGGATACTCGTTGGGGTCGACGGTGCGCAGCCCACGGCCGACCATCTGGATCAGGGTGGACTTGAAGGAGCTGGGCCGCAGCAGGATGACGCAGTCGGTCGGCGGGTGGTCCCAGCCCTCGGTGAGGACCGCGACATTGACCACCACCTGGGCATCGCCTTGCTCGAACCGGGCAAGGGC
>JALTPW010000815.1 GCA_026999335.1 Chromatiales bacterium | reverse complement strand
ATGTTCAGCGAGGTGGCACGCCCCGGGGCCCATTGCCCAGCGATGCTATGTGAAAGACCGCCACCGAGCGAGCGGGTGCTGCTCGTTGTCTTTGCCTCCAATGTCTCCGATGTCTCCGATGTCTCCGTTCGAGACATGGAATTACCCGCCGTACCCGACGTCGTCCATACCCAATCAAAGCCCGCCCCCAAGGGATAGCGATGTGAGGAATAGCTTATCCCCAGCGACTGGCTTGATGTCAACGAGCGGGATTTTCCACTTTCCGCCGTCCCGACCGTTAGCCCGGCTCTCATATTCGCCCGCCGGGTTATCCGGTAGTTCACACCAATATTGCTATCGAGACTCCTCCGATCCAAACCGCGACTGGCTTCCGATTTGGAAGCACGAACCCCGCCTGACACACTCAGGGCCCGATGTTCCGGCCGCCAGTAAAACGAACTCGACCCCTGTGTAACACTTGCCTCAGAAGACGCACCAGTATCAGAATCGGTGAGCAAATAAGTGAGTAGATTCGTCACACCCGTTTCGGGATGGGGGGTATAAACGTGATTTAGCGCCAACACCAGTGACTCAGGCCTCGCGTCATTCTCCGAGCTCTCGCTCGCCGAGTAGTTCGCTGTTAGCGACAACGTATTCGGCGCCGAGTGCGTCTGATAGGTCAGGCCATACGTTTCCGTCAGAGACGATGCCTGCGCACCGGAAAAATCACTGCGATAATACCAAAGGGTCGACAATGATCCTCCACGCGAAGTGTGTGTCTGGCGCAGAGACAAACGGGATAGCTGGTGATAGACACTACCCGACAGCTGTGTCAAATCGGAGAAAGAGGCGGTACGACTGTCGCTACGCGAATAGGTTAGCGAAAAGGGGAAACGGCTGAATGGAAAAACACCAAAAGAGAATGTGCCCGCTACCGTGTTGGAATCTGCGCTCGAAGTGGTCGTCTCGGTGTTGGTCAGGCCTAGACTCAGGGTGGCGGATGTCGTCGCGAACCAGGGCTGCCAGACATACCCCCCCGCATTCACGCTGCCGATCAGCTGCATCCGTTCAGACTCCGTAGCAGCACTGACATAGCCATAGTTATAACTTATGCTTCCTCCCCAGTTGAGGGGTATAAATGACGAAAAGGCCGCCCGGGCGGCACCAAACGGCAAGACAGCCAGCGCACAGCCCATCAACATCACGGCCCCTACCTGCAAAAAAAGCGCCGCAATATGCCCGCCGCCTTGTCTGCGCTTAGCCATCAAAAAACCCACGACCAGGCCAAACCGTACCATCCAGCTGATTCATCGCTCCCCCACCGCCCCATAAAGAACTTGAAACCACCCCTCGTGTAGGCAGTCACTTATTTTCACAACTTATTAACAGCGTCTTCATGCCGCCACTCTGCATTGCTTTTTTTTGGCCCGGGCTCGCTGGCATAAGTCCATTACACCTGTAAAACAGGCAGGCTGACGCTCACATGACAAAAAGTTTTCCTTACCTCAAACGCATTTGCCCCGACCGTTAAAACCGCCGCACACCCGCAGCCGATCAGCGCCAAGGGGCATCATTGATCTCAATATTTGCCTTGGAACGCAACTCAACGACCAAGTCCTCCCAGGCCTTATTACCCGTTTCGCGCATATAAAGCTGCTCCGCGCGTTCACCTACTGCCTCTAAGGAATTCAGCTCCGGAGTTATTCGATCCTCCAAACGGAAAATGGCGACACCTTCAAGCATCATAACCGGCGCCGAGGTATCACCAATCTCCATGATATCCAGCACCTTCTGTGCCGCATCGCCCAACATGCCCGAATGCGTATACCCCATATCGCCGCCATTCTGTGCAGACTCATCACTCGAATGAATCCGCGCCAACTCCTCAAAATCAGCGCCTTTAGTCAGGCGCGCCACAATGGCGGAGGCCTCTTCACTCGCCTGTTGCCACACCTCGCCGGTGGAAGATGGATCCACCCGCAATAAAATCAGAGACACCTTCACACGCTCCGGCGTCGTGAATAATGCCTTGTTGGCTTCGTAGAATTCTTCCAACTCCTTCTCGGTGGGCCTTTCCACCACCTTGACCTCTTCTTCTAGGCGCAGTACCAGACTATCCGCCTCCAGTTTACTGCGTACCCTGGGCAACACATCCTCTCTGGCGGCAGCCCAGTCCGGATCCTCCTGGAATTTTTCGTCATATCGCTTTACCGCCGCCTCAACGGCATCGGCATCCGGCTGAATATTCCGCCGTCGGGCTTCACGCACTAAAAGGAAGCGTTGAATCAGGTCATCGGCCACTTCCTGATAGAATTTTTTCTGTTCTTCCTCCGGGATCGTCCCATGGTAGAAGCGCTCCCGCATTTCCCGGCGCAGAGTAGACACATATTCACCAATGGGAATTTCTTCACCATCGATAATGGCAAGATAACTCAACCTCTCATCACCGTCCTTTTCCTCTGCTACCTCGGCAACAGCATCGGCCGCAAACACAGAAGAAGTACTGAATACCCAAATCAGGAGAAGAAACAGTAAATGAGCAGACAGACCTTTATCCACTTTTAAATCCACTTTTAAGATGCCTCAAACAGTAATCATGGCGAAAAGAAAAGGCTGGCAGCCTGCGGGTTTCCCCGCAAGGCTGCCAGCCTCAATGACTCAACTGACAATCAATCTCGCTTTATTTGGTATGACATGCAAGACAGATCTGACTTCCAGCATTGGACATACCACCTTGTTGCGCTTCTGTGGAAATACG
>JALTPW010000814.1 GCA_026999335.1 Chromatiales bacterium | reverse complement strand
CGATGGCCTGCTCACGCTGACCAAGTTCGCCCTTGGCCTGTGACTGGAAACGCTGCAGATTTTCCTGCGCCAGTTTCAGAAATTCCTCGTTGTTGTGTTTTAGCGCCTGACTGGAGAGATGACTGAAGCTTTCTTTCAGTTGCTCGCGCTGTTGTTCGCCGGCCTGTTTCAGGGTTTCCAGCTTGTCCTCGTGGGACTTGCGCTCCATTTCCAGTTTGATGCCCAGCTCGGTATTTTTCGTCGACAGCTTGCTGATGCGCCTCTGCAGATGTAGATAAACCGCCACGCCACCGGCGATGGCGGCAAGCAGGGCGATGAGAATCAGGGTGATGAGCGAGATGAGAGAGTCCATCGGTGTATTCTAATCGGAATTGCGAAGTGGGACACGGCTTGTTGTGGGCGACGTCGGCGGGACGCTATTCACCACAGAGGTACGGAGTTTGCAGAGAAAATGCATATTGCTTGTGACACTGCTCAGCGCTGCCATATATCCGGCGGGCACGGTTTGTAGGAGCGGGTCATGCCCGCGATGTTATTGTTTTCGCTGCCGATAGTGTTGTTATGAAATTGTGGGAGCGGCTTCAGCTGCGAAAAAGAGTCGGCTTATCCTTCACGGCTGAAACCGCTCCCACAGTTTATAGCTGGCTTTCCCTGCCGGGTAGACTTCATCGCGGGCATGGCCCGCTCCTACCGGGACTCAAGCCAGGCAAGGATTTCGCCCGGATGCGCAATGAGGGCATCCGCGCCCCAGTTCCGCGGGCGGTCGTTTTCACCGATGTAGCCGAATAGGGCAGCGAGGGTATGGGTGCCGGCACCCCGTCCGGCCTCGATGTCACGTTCGGCATCGCCCACGTACAGGCATTCCTGTGCCGTGACACCGATCTGCCGGCAGGCGTGCAGGATGGGCTGCGGATGCGGCTTGTTTTGCTCACAGGTGTCGCCGCTGACGATACAGGCGGCGCGCTGGCTGAGCTTCAGCGCATCCAGCAGCGGCTCGGTGAGCCAGGCGGGTTTGTTGGTGACCACGCCCCAGTTGAGGTCGCGTGCCTCGATCTCGGTCAATACCTCCGCCATACCGGGAAACAGGTGTGTTTCGCGGGCAATATTGGCCTGGTAGATATCCAGCAGGCGTAACCGTAGGGCTTCTTCCTCGGGGTGTCCTTCACCAAAGCCGCAGCGGATCAGGGCCATGCCGCCGTGTGAGGCTGCAGGGCGAATGATTTCCAGTGGCAGTGACGCACGGCCTCGTTCAGCGAGTACGCTGTTGAGGGCATAGGCCAGATCCGGGGCGGTGTCGGCCAGGGTGCCGTCGAGGTCGAATAACACCGCTTTGATGGCGCGGGTCACCGACGCAGGTGGGGTGGGCATTGCCCACCAGCGACAGACAGCCAGCTACACTCGGTGGGCAATGCCCACCCTACGGGGTTATATCTCATTGCGGGTGCAGCAGGCCAGGTAGTTGACGGCCAGATCCCGTCCCAGCGCGTACTGTTTGCTGAGCGGGTTATAACTCATGCCGGTGAGGTCACGCATCTTCAACCCGCTGTGGCGTGCCCAGCTTTCCAGCTCCGAGGGACGGATGAACTTGTCGTAGTCGTGAGTTCCCCGGGGCAGCATGCGTAGCAGGTATTCGGCGCCGATGATGGCTAGCAGGTAGGCTTTGGGATTGCGGTTGATGGTGGAAAAGAACACCACACCGTCGGGTTTCACCAGGGCTGCGCAGGCGCGGATCACCGAGGCGGGGTCTGGCACGTGCTCCAGCATCTCCATGCAGGTGACCACATCGAAGTGGCCTGAGTGCTGCTCGGCGAAGGTCTCTGCAGTGCTGCGTTGATAGTCTACCTTCACGCCGGATTCCAGCCCGTGCAGGCGCGCCACCGACAATGGCGCCTCGCCCATGTCGATGCCGGTCACCTGGGCGCCGAGGCTGGCCATGCTCTCGGAGAGGATGCCGCCGCCGCAGCCCACGTCCAACACCTGCTTGCCGTCCAGTCCGCCGGCATGGCGCTCGATATAATCGAGGCGCAGCGGGTTGATCTCGTGTAGGGGTTTGAATTCACTCTGCGGATCCCACCAACGCGAGGCCAGGGCCTCGAACTTGGCAATCTCGGCAGGATCGGCGTTGTGGTTTTCGCTGTCAAAGGTCGTGTCAGTCATGCCCGTAGCTTACTCTATTGGTGGCGGTAGGTCAGTCCCCGCGAGTGTTGTCTTGCTATTACAGAAGGGGGGGGGCTGACAGCGGCGAGACTATGCATAACTTCATGAAATATCCGGGCTGGCAATTTTTGCACTGTGTGGATGTCGCCATTCGTCTCCGCTAGATGCGCCGCGAACGAATGGTGGCAGGCTGTGGCAATCCACGCCTCAGGAACATGCACGTAATAATTTTCTGATCTTGCCTGTCTTTAGTTTGTGTTAGCGTGTGAAGCCAGCTGTGACATAACTATAAAAAATATCAGTGATAAACAGTAGCTTACATGGTGGTCTCTCCCGGCCTCATTCTGTGGCATGTTCTTGGGCTGTGCCTCCAATATCTCGCTAATATTGAGAAATATCGTGTGGGTTAGCTCATTGACGATAAATTTGATCGGGAATTATCTGCAAACAGCGCTATAGAGTGAGTAAATTTCCGGGTAACAGAGGGGTATTTACTAATCAGTCGAAAATAAAGGATACACTTTCTTTCTATGTTAGAAAGGACATTCATTGATTTGGAACCGATTGCCCGGAAATAAGGTATTAGTGAA
>JALTPW010000813.1 GCA_026999335.1 Chromatiales bacterium | reverse complement strand
TCACCGCCGTGCTTCTCGGCCATGACCTTGGTCAGGGCTGCAGTCAGCGTGGTCTTGCCATGATCAACGTGGCCAATGGTGCCAACGTTGACATGCGGTTTCGTTCGTTCAAATTTTTCTTTGGACATCTCACGATTCCCCTAATCACACACTGAAATTGAAACAACACATACTGGAGCCCATACCCAGAATTGAACTGGGGACCTCTCCCTTACCAAGGGAGTGCTCTACCGCTGAGCTATATGGGCAACACTAAACTCTTGATATAACTCGTATAACAGCCCAGCCCAAATAAGCAGACTAAAGACCCTAACATACCTTCAAGCAAGCTGGAGCGGGTGATGGGAATCGAACCCACATGATCAGCTTGGAAGGCTGAGGTTCTACCATTGAACTACACCCGCCGGAACGACACTTTAACCTTGCAATCTTGTCCTTTTACCCCGTCTTCCGTGAAGAAGAATTGGTGGAGGGGGGAGGATTCGAACCTCCGAAGGCGGAGCCGTCAGATTTACAGTCTGATCCCTTTGGCCACTCGGGAACCCCTCCTGAAAGGAGCGGCGTAGTTTGCTCGAAAGCCTGCATTGTGTCAACCACTTAACTGGCCTATATTTAAGCGAATTTGCAGCGCCTCTTGCCAGCCTCACCGTCGACGCCGGCCAGCGGAAAATCACTGAGGAATTTCCAGATGACCGTCATCCGCGAGGAAGACTTTATCACCAGCATTGCCGACGCCCTGCAATACATCTCCTACTACCACAGCCCTGACTTCATCCATGCCCTGCATGACGCATACCGGCACGAGAAGTCACTCGCCGCGGGTGACGCCATGGCGCAAATCCTGGTCAATTCGCGCCTGTGCGCCGAAGGGCATCGGCCGATCTGCCAGGATACCGGTATCGTGGTGGTGTTTCTGCGTGTGGGTATGGACGTGCGCTGGGCGGGCACACGGTCCGTGGAGGAAATGATCAACGCAGGCGTGCGCCGAGCCTATCTCGATGCGGACAACCCCCTGCGCGCCTCGGTGGTCAGCGACCCGGCCGGTACGCGCACCAATACCGGCGACAATACCCCGGCGGTCATCCATACGGAACTGGTGGCCGGCGACCACATCGACATCACCATCGCAGCCAAGGGCGGTGGCTCGGAAAACAAGGCCCGCTTCACGGTACTCAATCCCAGCGACGACATCGTCGAATGGGTGCTGAATACCGTGCCCACCCTCGGCGCCGGCTGGTGTCCGCCGGGCATCCTCGGCATCGGCATCGGCGGCACCCCGGAAAAAGCCATGCTGCTGGCCAAGCGGTCACTGCTGACACCCATCGACATCCAGGCCTTGCGTCGACGCGGCCCACAGAACACCGCCGAGGAACTGCGTCTGACGCTATTCGACAGGGTCAACGCCTTGGGTATCGGTGCCCAGGGCCTCGGCGGCCTGACCACGGTACTGGACGTGAAGGTGCTGGACTACCCCACTCACGCCGCCTCCAAACCCGTGGCACTGATCCCCAACTGCGCCGCCACCCGCCACATCCATTTCAGCCTCGATGGCAACGGCCCGGCGCAGCTGCCAGTGCCAAGACTGGAAGACTGGCCCAACATCACCCTCAGCGGCCAGGACAACGCCCGCCGCGTCGATCTCGACAGCGTGACGCCCGCACAGGTGCGCGACTGGCAACCCGGCGAGACCCTGCTGCTCTGCGGCCGCCTGCTCACCGGGCGTGACGCCGCACACAAGCAACTCATCGACCACCTCAAACACGACGAACCCCTGCCCGCAGGCGTCGACCTGCGCGGCCGCTTCATCTATTACGTGGGCCCGGTGGACGCGGTACGTGACGAGGTGGTCGGCCCCGCCGGCCCCACCACTGCCACGCGCATGGACAAGTTCACCGACACTCTGCTGGAAGAGACCGGCCTGCTGGGCATGATCGGCAAGGCCGAGCGCGGCCCGGCGACCATCGAATCCATCGCCCGCCACGGCGCGGTCTATCTCATCGCCACCGGCGGCGCGGCCTATCTGGTCTCCAAGGCCATTCGTTCATCAAGGGTCGTCGCCTTCCCGGAACTGGGCATGGAGGCAATCCACGAATTCGTGGTGGAAGACATGCCGGTCACCGTGGCGGTGGACAGCCGTGGCAAGTCTGTGCACACAGACGGACCTGCACGGTGGCAGGCCCGTATCGCAGGCATTCCTGTCGTCAGCAAATAGCATCAACTCAACCACCACCCGCTAAAGCGGGTGGGTTAGCAGGCTGAAAGTCCGTATACGGGTCGGTAGACCCGTTTTTTAAACCCAGCCCTGCCATGATTCTCGGCAATCCCTGTAGGATGTGGTGAGTTTCACAAACCGCATCGATCAAGAGCGGTGACACTTGTCATCACCAGCGCCCAGAACTCGATAACACAAACGATGCAGTTCGCTACCGCTCGCCAGCATCCTACAGTGACCGAAACAACTTGCCGACACCTTCAACAACCCGTACAACAAGCGGCACGGAGACACCTGACCGCCTGAAGGCAGTGGTTTCAACCTTAAAACGGGACGAATAAAAAGACGTGATGAGCAGCGTCAGCCCTCAGTCCAGAAGCCGTGGACAGGCACCCCCCGAATCAGCGCGCTTGGGCCAGCGCCTCTTTGATTTCCTCTGGCGAGGCATTGCGGGGGATCACCAGCTCGACGCCCACCGGCACTTTATCGGCACGCGGGAGCTTGTCGCGGTTGGCCTTCAGCAACAATGGCCACAG
>JALTPW010000812.1 GCA_026999335.1 Chromatiales bacterium | reverse complement strand
TGAGTGCTCTGTTGAGCGGAGATTCCCTGCCCATCGGCGTGCTGTCGCTGAATCCAGCGGTGGACATGACCTACGAGATTCCCCAACTGCTGGAAGAACAAAAGGCCCACGCCGTCAGCACCCGTTTTGATCCCGGCGGCAACGGCATCAATGTCGGTCGGGCGCTGAAACGCCTTGCCACCCCGGCGCGAAACTATTGCGTCACCGGCGGTGAAATCGGCCTGTTGCTAAAGCGTCTGTTACAGAATCAGCTGGATCACATCGACAACGAAGAAGTGGATGGCGACACCCGCATCAACGGCACGCTGATCGAGCTTTCGCCACGGCAACAATACGAAGTCAACGGCATCGGCCCCGAGATTCCACCCTCGCAACTCAACGAACTGCTGGAACGATTCGTCGACCACAGCGCACGGGGTTTTGGAGTGCTGACCGGCTCCCTGCAGCGGACATTACCGCCCACGTTGTATGCCGATCTGGCCCGGCGCATCCGTGAGGCAGGCGGGCAGGCCGTGGTCGATTCTCATGACGAGGCACTGCGTCACGCCATCGATGCCGAACCCTTTTTGATCAAACCCAATCGCCACGAACTGGAGACCCTGCTGGGCTGCATCCTCGACGACCTCGACAAGGTAGCGAATGAGGCGCGCAAGCTGCAGCAGCAAGGCGTGAACTATGTCTGTGTCTCACTGGATGGCGATGGCGCTCTGCTGACCGGCCCGGACAACAGCTATTACGCCAGTACACCGGATGTCGTGGTGCGCTCCAGTGTCGGCGCCGGCGATTCCATGGTGGCGGCGATGGTGGCGGCGTTTGCGCATGGGCTCGACGCGCCGGAGACCTTGCGGCTGGGTATTACCTGCGCCGCGGGTACTGTCAGTCAGCCGGGCACGGAGCTGTTTACCTCCGTGGATGTAGAAAATTATTTCCCGGGCATTAGCGTTCGCCATCTCGATATCTGACTTTGGGAATAAATCTCTAACGGTAAGAAGAGTTACAGCATAACAGCTATGGACAGCAACCTGTTCAGCGGCAGTCGGACATCAACTTCTGATGTCAATAGCGAATGCCCCCGATAGCGCTACACGGTCAAGCAAAAACCATTTAGCGGTAACCGTCAATCTCCAGTAACAGGCAGGGTGGCCAACGTGAATACCGAGAAAATCCGAGATTGTCCCAGGCTACAGGCCTTTATTGAGCAGGCTCGGCAATATCCGTCATTGCGGCTGGCGGTAGTGAATGCCGAAGAAACCCATGTCTTGCAAGGTACGATGGAAGCCCGGGCCGAGGGGCTGGTGGAGCCCGTTCTCATCGGCGATGCGACGACCATCCGACAGCTCTGCCAGCAACTCGGGTTTTCACTCGATGGCATCCGCCTGCTGGACAGCCGTAGCGAAGAGGAAGCTGTCCAACAGGGGATCGATCTGGTGGTTCAGGGTGAAGTGGACACACTGGCCAAGGGCTGGATTCATACCGACGCATTGATGCGCCCGGTGCTCGCCGAATTGCGCACCGGCCAGCGGGTCAGCCATGTATTTGTGGCCGAGTTGCCGTCTTATCCCAAACCACTGTTTATTACCGATGCGGCGATCAACATCGCACCGGGTCTCGCTAGCAAAGCGGCGATTCTGCAAAACGCCATCGACCTGGCGCGACTGCTGGGTGTTGAGCAACCCAAGGTGGCCGCGCTATCTGCCGTGGAGGTCGTCAAGCCGGCCATTACTTCCACCATCGATGCAGCCTGTCTGAGCAAAATGGCCGATCGTGGCCAGATCAAACATGCCATCGTCGATGGTCCATTGGCCTTCGACAATGCCATCTCCGCCGAGGCCGCGCGTATCAAACACATCAGCAGCCCGGTCGCCGGCCATGTCGATATCCTGCTGGCCCCCGATCTCAACGCCGCCAATATCCTCGCCAAGGATCTGGAATATCTGGCGGGCGCCACCCTGGCCGGCATCGTCATCGGCGCAAAGGTGCCGATTCTTCTGCCCTCGCGTTCCGACCCGCCGATGGCACGGCTGGTGGCCGCCGCACTGGCGGTGCTGATGCACAACCAGAGTCAGAAAATGAACGAGCGGCCAGACTGAATCTCAGAATGCCAGGGAGAGAAATCATGAACAAAGAAGCGAAGCCAAAACCCGCACTGTCTGATGCTGAGCTACACGCCATCGATGCCTGGTGGCGCGCTGCCAATTACCTGTCGGCCGGGCAGATTTTTCTGCTCGACAATCCGCTGCTCGAAACGCCTCTGGCCGCCGAACACATCAAGCCGCGCCGCCTCGGTCACTGGGGCACCACGCCGGGGCTCAACCTGCTATACGCCCACATGAATCGGCTCATCAAGCGTGAAGACCTCAGAGCCTCTTGCAAAACTCTCGCTGGTAGGTGGTTAAACCTCAAGAGCAATGGGGTCAGTTCTCGCATTGTAACAACCCAGAGAGCAATGGGGGTCAGTTCTCGCATTGTAACAACCCGGAAAGCGGCGTAGGCTCAAATCCATGGCAAGACCCCTT
Organism: Chromatiales bacterium; assembly: GCA_026999335.1. GTDB lineage: Bacteria > Pseudomonadota > Gammaproteobacteria > SZUA-152 > SZUA-152 > DRQN01. Next base: position 232 of record JALTPW010000812.1, on the reverse strand, counting down.
CGCATTGAATTTCCCGGCGCCCTCTATCACGTGACCTCTCGGGGTGATCGGCGGGAAGCCATCTTCGAAGATAACGAAGACCGCCTTTTATTCCTGCACACGCTAGCGGAGGTTATTGAGCGATTCAATTGGCTGTGTCACGCCTATTGCCTGATGACCAACCACTATCACTTGCTTGTGGAGACGCCTGATGGAAACCTGTCCAAAGGCATGCGCCACCTCAATGGCGTCT
>JALTPW010000811.1 GCA_026999335.1 Chromatiales bacterium | reverse complement strand
ATGCTAACTGGCTCGGATTCTATGATTGTATCGGATCACTCGGATACATAAATCTAGTAGCCCCTTTAAAACCACTTATGGATCTCGCACAGGTATGCGGATGGTGGGCGCCTTATGAGAATGTGTGCATACTACAACATCGACATAAAGAGGTACATTTCGATGACAGAAATCTGCTGCACAACGCAGCCGGGCCTGCGATCCTATATCGAGATGGATTCTCTGTGTATGCATGGCACGGAGTGAGAATCCCTGGGGATTGGATCAAAGGCAATCCGCCAAGCGCTAAGGATGCAATAACATGGGACAATGTTGAGCAACGGCGCGCTGCGTGTGAGATCGTGGGGTGGGATAAGATACTTGACGAGATCGGGGCCGAGGTGATCGACAAAGATCCAAATCCATATTTTGGGGAATTGCTTGTTGCAGACCTACCAGATCACGGACCCCAGAAGTTTCTGCGCGCCAAGTGCGGGACGGGCAGAACTGTGGTCATTCTTGCGCATGAGGACGCAACGACCGCAAAGGAGGCCGGAGCTCTGTCTTATGGCGTGCCGGTCAATGAATACAACCCAACAGTGAGGACATGAAGATGATTGAAGCGAAAGGGCAGTTTGCGCAGGGCGATATTCTGTTCACTCCGGTCGATGAGATCCCGGCTGGATTCGACAAGCACAGCTCGAAGGATGAGCATATCGTGGCCCATTCAGAGACCGGCCACCACCATGTCGTGAATGCTCAGACGTGCGATCTGTACCAGTCCGCCAATGATCCGTTTGTGGCGTATCTCCACGTGCACGAGTCGACGGAGTTGCGACACCTGCGCTCATTCGATACTCATCAGACCGTTCTGATCCCACCTGGGATCTGGCGCATCAACCGCCAGGGCGAGCAGACTCCGGAGGGATGGCGCAGGGTGGCGGACTGATCATGAGACGAGTCAGCGAAATAGATCAGGACATCGCCGATCTCCGCCGCCGCACAGAACAGGCGATGAGGGAGTACGAGAGGATGGACACGATAGCGCATGTCGTGATTTTTGGAGGGTCTGCGCTTCTGGTGATTGGTGTGATTTCAGCGATGGTAATGTTTGGTGGATAGGGGTCATGGGCCGCAATAAGGCATAGACATGCTATACCGGCAGTAGCGTGGCTTTCTTCGCCCTAGCCCAGTGGGGTGATGCCGAATAGACTAGGCGGCCCACCAATATACGAGGAGGAAACACCATGAAAACATACTATGCAACACTGACCTTTGGCGTACTCATTGCGACTCAAGCCAACTCAAAGGGCGAAGCAGAGAGACTCGCCGAGCAGCATCCGCTTGTGAAAAAGATTACCTCCATTCCTGGCGTCTGGTACGACGACGCTTATATTACCGGGAGCGCAGAATCGTTAAAATGCTCCAGATGCGGTGCAGAGATACAGTATTATCTTACCCATGATGGAGACGAGTTGCTTTGTCCCAATTGCGCAAACCTGTAATGGCAACCTTGCCGGCTGCGGCGTGCTGCGGGTAGCATAGGCTAATAGCCGGTTCGACTCCGGCCAGCCGGTGAGGTTGCCGCCAATTCGGAGGTCGCTAGATCATTTGCGAGCGATGTTGCAACATGAGGAGGAGAACTAATCATGTCAATCAACCACTATGCCTTTGTGCGTCTCGACGAGGAACAGACTGAAGCACTCGCCCGCGGCGAGCCCATCAAGGCCACGGCCACGGACGACTACGGGAAGAGCAGCATCGAGTTCACCATCAATGATCAGTTCGGGTTCCTGGACGAGCACGCGCCGGACCTGGCCATGCTCAAGATTACTGCTTCCCCGGTATGCGGCGAGCGCTACGTATCCCGATGCAACGACCATTGGTCGCTGCAAATCGTAGGTGCACGGGATGTAGAGAGCATAGTTCCACGCTATCGAATCCCGACGGCAGATGAGGCCGCCGCAGTCCCTTACGGTGCGCGTATCCGCATCGAGCTGATGCGCCAAGGATGGAGGAAGTCTCCGACGAAGCGCCTGCTTTTCGATTTATTTGAGCATCTGCGGCAGGATTATGTAAAAGGAAAGGGGGTTGCGTGAAACCGCCGCGTTGGCAACCCTACGAACGCTACAAGATCCGCGCCATTCTTGCGCGCGCATTCAGTCATGGCCGCCGTCTCGCAAACAACCCTGAGATATATGCAGAAACAAAGGCGAGGCTGTTCAAGCGCTGGCACCCTTGGCAGAAAGACGGATTGATGCGGCGCCAGGTGAGATACCGCAAGCGCAAGTGGTTCATGAGGTATGTATGAAACTTCACACTGTTTTGAGGAGTACACTGGATGACTAGACACAAGACAATCAAGCGCAGAAAGAAGAAATCCATGGGAGAGGTCGTGCGAGAAGCGCGAGAGGATATGGGGTTTACATACCGCCAGGCTGCTTCAGAAATAGGGATCTGGTTTTCTACGTTGCACGACATCGAAAACGACAAGGCAATCCCTCGTCTGGATACTGCTGTCAAGATCTGCAATACCCTCATGATCCCGATTGATGAAATGATCGAGGGCCTGAATGAGACGATGAGGCGCAGGATGTGGCTGATATGAAAAATGTTCTTGACGTATGCTGCGGGTGTAGGTCGATGTGGTTTGATAAGAACCACCCGTCTGTAATCTATAGCGATATTCGCAGGGAAGTTGTCACGGTGACAGATAGATCGCACAGGCCAGACGGAACAAGGACGCTCGTTATCGACCCCGATTTAGTAG
>JALTPW010000810.1 GCA_026999335.1 Chromatiales bacterium | reverse complement strand
ACAGGGTCAGGCCGGTGGCACGCATAATGGCCTCAGCCAGGTCGCGCTGCTGCGCGGAAACATCGGCACTGGCATACAGGCCGGTGGCGCCGGATTGCAATAGTGCCGGGGTATTGGGCATGGCGCGTACAATGGCCTGACTGGCATCGCCCAGCCAGCGTCTAAGGCTATCGGTGCGCACCCCGGCGGCCACGGAGACGACCAGCGGTTGATTGCGCTGCGCAATATCGATGAGATCTTTGCAGACCTCGTGCAACACCTGAGGCTTGACCGCCAGGACGATAACGTCGGCACTGTTGGCGCAGGCGGCGTTGTCCTCACGGGTCTGCACACCGAATTGGGCGGCGAGGCGTTCCCGCTGGGCGGCATCGCGGTCGGCGACGCACAGGCGGGCGGGAGAAACATGGTCAGCCAGCAGGCCGCCGATGAGGCTGGTGGCCATGTTGCCACCACCGATAAAGGCAATATTGACGTCTTTCATGGTGCTTACGATACTGAGTTATTACCGTTTGCGCCATGCCCTATTTTCTTCCGCGCCCCAAAGATATCGCTGCCCACACGTACCAGGGTGGCGCCTTCGGCAATGGCCGCCTCCAGATCACCGGACATACCCATGGACAGGGTGTCCAGCACAAGACCGTCTGCCTTGAGCATGTCGAATGCCTCGCGCAGGCGATGGAAGGCGGCACGCTGGCGCTCGAAATCACTTTCCCGGGCGGGAATCGCCATCAGCCCGCGCAAGCGCAGACCGGGCAGAGTATCGACGCAGCTTGCCAGCGCGCACAAGGCATCGAGGCCCGTGCCGGACTTTGCTGCCTCGTCGCTGATATTGACCTGCAGACAGACATTCAGTGGCGATAAATCCGTTGGACGCTGATCGCTGAGCCGCCGAGCGATTTTTTCACGACCCACACTGTGTACCCAGTCGAAATAGCGCGCGATGGGCCGGGTTTTGTTGGACTGGATGGGGCCGATAAAATGCCATTCCAGATCCAGCCCGGTGAGCGCCTCCTGCTTGCCCAGTGCCTCCTGCAGATAGCTTTCACCGAAAGCACGGTAGCCGATGGAGGCCAGTTGCGCGATGTCAGCTGCGGGACGGGTCTTGCTCACTGGCAGCAGTTGCACGCAACCCGGAGGGCGCCCAAAGCGCATTTCAGCCTCGCGGATGCGTCGCTCGACATGGGCGAGGCGTTGCTCGAGTAACTGGCAAGTGGTCATAGGACGGATTTTCGGCATGGTCAACGGGTCATAATATGCGTTATGTTTAGTGCCTGAGCGGGTGGTATCGCGTAAAGGATTCTACCGCATAGGTCGTTATACTCGGGCAATACAGCGCCGCTTCATTTTCCAAGATCCTCATCAAGATCGCACAAACGCAGGAACCCATGCATGGATATCTCTGAACTGCTTGCCTTCAGCGTCAAGAACAACGCGTCGGATTTGCACCTCTCCGCAGGTGAGCCACCGATGATCCGTGTCGACGGCGAGATCCGCCGCATCAATGTGCCGAATATGGATCACAAGATGGTGCACGCGCTGATCTACGACATCATGAACGACAAGCAACGCAAAGATTACGAGGAATTTCTTGAGACCGACTTTTCCTTCGAGATCCCCGATCTGGCGCGCTTTCGTGTCAATGCCTTCAATCACCAGCGAGGCGCTGGCGCGGTGTTTCGTACCATTCCCAGCACCATTCTCAACCTTGAACAACTGGGTTGTCCACAGATCTTCGAGTCCATCTCCGAGACGCCGCGTGGCCTGGTGCTGGTGACCGGGCCTACGGGATCCGGCAAATCCACTACCCTGGCGGCAATGATCGATTACAAGAACGATACCGACCATGGTCACATCCTCACCATCGAGGATCCCATCGAATTCGTGCACAAATCAAAGAAGTCACTGATCAACCAGCGCGAAGTACATCGCCACACCCTGGGCTTCAACGAGGCCCTGCGTTCGGCGCTGCGAGAAGATCCGGACGTGATCCTGGTGGGTGAAATGCGCGACCCGGAGACCATCCGCCTGGCGCTGACTGCGGCGGAAACCGGCCACCTGGTGTTCGGCACCCTGCACACCAGCTCTGCGGCCAAGACCATCGATCGTATCATCGATGTTTTCCCGGCAGCGGAAAAGGAAATGGTGCGCTCCATGCTGTCCGAGTCACTACGTGCCGTTATCTCGCAGACTCTGATGAAAAAGGTCGGTGGTGGGCGTATCGCAGCGCACGAAATTATGTTGGGCACGCCGGCCATCCGCAACCTGATCCGCGAGGCCAAGGTGGCACAGATGTATTCGTCCATCCAGACCGGTCAGGGCCTCGGCATGCAAACCCTGGATCAAAACCTGCAAGCACTGCTACAGAAGGGTATCATTACCAAGCAGGAAGCAGCCCACAAGGCCGCCCACAAAGATGCCTTCTTGTAGGTAAATGCAACAGGTACTGGACAACTGATGGCGACGAAGAACTTTGATATTCTCCGGGATTTTACTTCACTGCTAAAAATGATGGTGCGCAAGGACGCATCAGACTTGTTCGTCACCGCTGGTGTGCCGCCCAGTCTCAAGATCAATGGCAGTATTGCACCCATCTCGGATGTGCCCCTGAGTGCGGATCAGGTGCGCAAACTTGCCCACTCCATCATGAATGAGCCCCAGCGTGCAGAGTTCGATCGTACGCAGGAATGCAATTTCGCCATCGCCTTGCTGGATACCGGACGTTTCCGCGCCAATGTCTTCCAGCAGAAGA
>JALTPW010000809.1 GCA_026999335.1 Chromatiales bacterium | reverse complement strand
ACATCTTTCCGATAGATATTTTGCTCCATGCGCAGTTTTTGCATGGTTTCCATGAGCACGTCCGCGCTTTTTCCGGACAGGGAGCGCAATTCGTCCATCTGTGTCTGGAGGTCAGCCAGACGCTGAGTGAGCACTCCCTTGGTGTCTTCGATCATGGCACCGATGCGTGAGGTGATGTTGCTGCCGACCAGCTGCTGTTTGGCGGGCAGGACTTCATCGGAGAGGGTTGCTTCCAGCGCCAGCAAGCCGCTCTTCTGCAACAGGGCATCGTCGTTCTTGATCCGTGCCAGCAGCCCCTTTTGGGCGGTTACCGGGTAGACGTTGCGGCTTTCCACACCCAGTATATTGGCGGTATCGCTGCACTGTTTGTCGATATTGCGCTGTACGGCGGCCTCATCCTGCAATTCATCCCACAGGGTGTCTATCTTGTTCAGTACGACGATGAGTCCCGTCTGGCGATTGCCACGAAAGGTTCGTGCATGGGTATTCCAGATCTCTATATCGCTCTTGGTGGCCCCGGTGTCGGCTGCCAGCACAAAGATGACCGCCTGGGCATTGGGCAGCATGTCCATGGTGAGTTCAGGTTCGGTGCCCATGGCGTTGAGTCCGGGGGTGTCGAGGATCACCAGGCCCTGTTTCAGCAGGGGATGGGGAAAGCTGATCAAGACATGGCGCCACAGGGGGATCTCGATACTGACCGGCGGTACCTCGGCCTTTTCCTGTTCCCCTCGGGTGTAGAGACCGAGCTGAATGGCGTTGTCGACGGGAACAGGCTTGGTCTTGATGATTTCCTGAAAAGCCTCGACCATGGCTTGCGGGGAATCAATATCGAGGTCGATGCTGATCCAGTGTGCAGGGTCTTGTTTGAATTCGCTGATGCTGGTGTCTTCAAGACGCGTTTCAATGGGTAGCATGCGGATGTAAGGTCTGTCCGCCTTGGCATCGTGAAACAGCTCGGTGGGACACATGGTGGTGCGACCCGCCGAGGAGGGCAGCAGTCGTCGCTTATAATCGGCAAAAAATATAGCGTTGATCAGCTCGGTCTTGCCGCGCGAGAACTCGGCAGCAAAACCGATGGTGATATGATCGGATTCCAGTGCATCGATAATTTCATAGATGCGCAGATCGTCTTCCGGAGAACTCATGTCGTGCGCCGCCAGCCAGTCACGATAGGCTGTGATTTGCCGCTTGGTGTTGTCTTTCCAGCGGCTATAGGCGTTGAGTTGTTGTGTAAATTGTTCCTTCACCTTGCCTACCTTTATCGTTGCCAGGAGTTTTGAAGCGATGACTACGCGCACGAGACGATACGTCCCTATCAATAACGGCCGGTGAGTGAGGAAGTTTAGAGGGATATCAAGGATTAAGCGCACCTCTAATTCATAGACGGCTAATCATGGACTGCGCGCTCTGCATGACCTGAAGGCCGCCGCTGTCAGCAGGATTAAGGGAGGAGGCAAGCATCACAACGCTGCAGGTGCAGTGCTCTGTGGTATCACAATGGATATGAACGGCTCAGGCGGCGAAGGTATCAATGTGCGAAGACATCGATACGCAGGCCGTTTGTTGTCTTCGCTTGCGCCGCTGAACGGGCTTTTCTGCGCACGCGGCGCAGCAAGTGCTTTGGACTGCATGTGAATATCGAGGGTCGGTACATTACCGTCCCAGCGATAGAAATGATCACCTACCCGGCGATCAGCCCCCGGCCCAAGTCCTGGATAGGGGCGATGAGGAGAATTTCGAGTAATTGCAGGCCGACAAGCACCAGGATGGGCGACAGGTCAAAGCCGGAAATGGGTGGCAGAATACGCCGCGCCCGGCCCAGCAGGGGTTCGTTGAGGCTGTGGATCAGCGCCACGGCGGGGTTGTGGTTGCCCGGACTGACCCAACTGAGGATGACCTGGATCAGGATGGTGAAAAAATAGATATTGAGCAACAGCGTCAACAGCCCGGCCAGGGTGAGCACCAGCAGCCCCAGTGGCTGGATGCTAAAGCCTTGTACGGCGGCAATGAGCAACAATTTGGTCGCCTGCAACGCGATCAACAATACGATGCTCGCCATATCGACGCCCATGACGCCCGGAATAATACGGCGCAGGGGCAGCAGTGGCGGGTTGGTGACCTTGACCAGAAACTGTGACACCGGGTTGTAGAAATCAGCCCGCACCATGGCCAGCAGGAAGCGCAACATCACGGCGCCCGCGTACAGGCCAAACAGGGTTTGAATCAGAAAGATTCCAGCATTGCCGGCATATGAACCGCCCATCATCCTAAGATCCTGCCTCGTCCAGCAATTTGGCCAGCTCCCGCGAGCGGTCGCGGGCAGCCTTCAGCACTTTGTCCAACAGGACGTCGATGTCGCCTGCCTCCATCGCCTTCAGGCCCTGCTCGGTGGTGCCGCCGGGCGAGGTAACGCGCTTGCGCAGGGTGGCGATAGGCTCGCTGCTCTCCAAGGCCATGCGGGCGGCACCGAGGGCGGTTTGCAGCGTCAACAGACGGGCGCTCTGCGCAGGCAGACCCTGCTCGATGGCGGCCCGCTCCAGGCCCTCCATGATGCGGAAGAAATAGGCCGGGCCGCTGCCGGAGAGAGCGGTGACCGTATCCATCTGCGCCTCATCGTCGACCCACAGGGTCAGGCCGGTGGCACGCATAATGGCCTCAGCCAGGTCGCGCTGCTGCGCGGAAACATCGGCACTGGCATACAGGCCGGTGGCGCCGGATTGCAATAGTGCCGGGGTATTGGGCATGGCGCG
>JALTPW010000808.1 GCA_026999335.1 Chromatiales bacterium | reverse complement strand
ATACAAGTGCCTCGGCTCCTTTGAACCCATCAACAAAGGAGAGCGAACCCGATGGAAACCGATAGCGTCCACAGGGGTAACCCTGGGGGTGATTAAGCAGAAGTCAGCAGACGGCATAGTAGCCAAACGCCTACCGTAATGGGTAGGACACGGTGACCGATATATTGCTCCTGCAATATCGGAATTTCCACCATCCATGGTGGTCAAGGCCTGAACATTTAGACAAAGGAGGAGCCTTGCCACACTTGAATACACAAACGCCGACCGGCGGTGATGTGACTCAGCGTCGTGTCACGAAGCCAGCCTTTAGCGACAATCTATTCGACCGTATCCTGCAGCGAAATAACATCCTCAAAGCATGGAAACACGTTCGAGCCAACAAAGGGGCTGCTGGCATTGATGGTATGACCATTGATGAGTTCCCCGACTGGGCTAAATCAGGCTGTTGGATAGGGATTATGCATGACCTGCGAGCAGGCCGGTATATCCCTCTGCCGGTCAAGCGGGTTGAGATCGATAAACCAGAAGGCGGTATACGTCAGCTGGGGATTCCAACCATTACTGACCGAGTGATTCAACAGGCGATAGCACAGGTACTTACACCCATTTTTGATCCCGATTTCTCAAACAATAGTTTTGGATTTCGACCCAATCGAAATGGGCAACAAGCGGTCAGGCAGGTACACGGGGTCATCAAACAAGGCAGACGTTTTGTCGTGGATGTTGATCTATCGAAGTTCTTCGATAAGGTTAATCACGATCTACTGATGACGCACCTTGGCCGCAAGGTCAAAGATAAGCGTCTTTTGAAATTGATTGGCCTCTATCTTCGAGCGGGGGTTATCGATAACCAGCTCTACAGTGAAAGTCGAGAAGGCGTTCCGCAAGGTGGGCCGTTATCGCCACTCTTAGCAAACATCATGCTCGACCCACTGGATAAAGAGCTAGAGAAACGTGGGCACAAATTTGCCCGCTATGCGGATGACTTTACCATTGTGGTAAAGAGTCAGCGTGCGGGTAAACGTGTACTGCGGAGCATCGGCCAATACCTGGAAAACCGCTTGAAGCTGGTGGTTAACACCACCAAAAGCCATGTTGTGAAAACCAGCGAGTGTAAGTTCTTGGGGTTTACCTTCCAATTAGGCCGCATTCAATGGCACCGGAAAACGTTGCAGAAGTTCAAGCAACAAGTCCGCCGACTCACCAATCGCAACTGGGGTGTGTCGATGAAATATCAGCTTTCCAAAATCACCCAATATTTACGTGGTTGGATTAATTACTTTGGTATCGCCAGTGGCTATCAGCGCTGCGTTGATCTAGATCATTGGATTCGACGCAGAGTGAGAATGGCCTATTGGCGACAGTGGCGAAGACCGCGCACCAAAGTAAGAAGCATGATAAGACTCGGCGCACACATCAGATCTGCGATTGCCTGTGGCATTACCAGTAAAGGCCCATGGCGTAGTGCTAAAACCCCGGGAATACAGCAGGCGTTATCCAATGCTTATCTGAAATCCCAGGGGTTATATGCGCTACGTGATGGATGGATCAAGCTTCATCATGCTAAGTGAAACGCCCTGTGCGGAGCCGCATGCAGGGTGTTGGTGTGCCGTTAAAGCTGCACAAAAGATGGCGGAAGGCCCGCCGAAGTCTGCTTGCAGGAGTCGGCTTCAAACCAGCCTGAGCGGCTGTCGTAAAGAGCGATGGTCGTGAGCGTCAGGTGAAAAGGCTTATTGAATTAGGTCAGGTACGAAATAGAAAGATGAGCGAAAGCGAACCATCGATGACGTGTCGTAAGCGTGTAAATTGACATCAAAAGTGAGGTTGCATCACTGCTTCATGAAGAACTCAGAGGATAGCCTGTTGACTGTCTGAGTGGTGTTCGGCATAAAGATGGCATGAGTCTATTTCAGGCTTTTGTGTGGAAAACGGGAACCTGTCGTTTCGATGTTAAGGGAGAGATTCAAGTGGCAGCCCCACAAGAATTTGAGTACCAATGCGAAGCACAGGGACGGAGCAATGCGTAGTAGTGATGAGTGCTTTGTAATGAAGCAGGAGCGAAGGCATTGCATTGATTAGTCTTGAGCAACTAAACAACTTGAAGAAGGAGGATTTCTTTGAACAAGACAAAACCCTTGCCGATTAGTAAACGGCAAGTTTGGGAAGCGTACAAACGAATACGAGCCAATAAAGGCGCGGCGGGGATTGATGGACAAACGATAGCTGATTTTGAAGAGTATCTTGAAGATAATTTGTACAAACTTTGGAATCGTCTCGCATCAGGAAGCTATTTTCCTCAGCCAGTAAAACGTGTTGACATACCTAAAGCAAATGGTGCAACCAGACCTCTCGGAATACCGACTGTGACGGATAGAATTGCCCAGATGCTGGTAAAAATGCACCTTGAGCCTGAACTGGAAAGCCATTTCCATCCTGATTCATACGGTTATCGACCGCATAAATCAGCGTTAGAAGCGGTGGGTATGACTCGTAAACGTTGTTGGCGAAATGATTGGGTTCTAAGCCTTGATATTAAAGGTTTCTTTGACAGCATCGATCATGAGCTATTGTTACGTGCGCTGAACAAACATACGCAAGAAAAGTGGGTGGTTTTATATATAAAACGCTGGCTGACAGCACCGATTTCTTTTAAAGATGGGCGGATTGTTCATCCACAAGAAGGCACGCCGCAAGGCGGTGTTATCAGTCCTTTACTGGCGAACTTGTATAGTGGACCCCATAGTCAAGACAAATAC
>JALTPW010000807.1 GCA_026999335.1 Chromatiales bacterium | reverse complement strand
TTTATGGCCTCCCGCAGGCAGTCGAACTGTGGTGTGTCCAGCGGTTGCTGTTCACTGTTCGTGACAAAGAAAATATCCTCCGCACGCTCGCCAAAGGTGGCGATCTTGGCGCTCTGCAATAACACATTGCATTCCAGCAGGGCGCGGGCGAGACGCGCCAGCAGACCGGGGCGGTCGCTGGTGGTCACTTCCATGATCGTACGCTGGTTACGCAGGTCATCACGGAACCACACCTCGGTGGCAATGGGGAAGTGTCTTTGCTGACGGCTCAGCTGGCCCTGCTGCTGTGAGGGCAGGCCCGGCTCGGCCAGCTGTCGTTTGAGGCGCTGTTGGATCTCTTCCAGACGTTGCGGATCGGTGATGGCCTCGTCGTTGTGATCCAGTACCAGGAAGGTGTCCAGTGCATACTGGTTGCAGGAGGTCACGACGCGTGCATCGATGATGTTCAGGCCCAGTTGTTCCAGGGTGGCCGTGATGGTGGCGAACAGGGATTCGCGATCCTGCGCATAGACGAAGATCTCGGTGCCGCCACGATGGGTGCGGCCCCAGGCGCGTACCATGGCCTCGTCATCACCCTCCGGTTTGTCGAGGATGCTGCGTGTCTGCCAGGCGATCTCTTCCGCCGAGTGACGCAGAAAATAGTCCGTATTCAGCCGCTGCCAGAATTGTTGTACGGCCACCTCGCTGCAGCCGTGCCGGGTCAGCTGGCCGAGGGCCTGGGCGCGTGTCTCGCGGATCAGATCATGGCAGGCCACGGGATTGTCCAGGCCGCGACGCAGGGCGCGTGAGGTGGTGCGGTAGAGGTCGGCCAGCAGGGCATCTTTCCATGAATTCCACAGGCTGTCGCTGGTGGCGCGGATGTCCGCCACGGTCAACAGATAGAGGTGATCGAGGCGTTTTTGGGAGCCTACACGCTGGGCGAATTCACTAATCACCTCGGGATCGCTGATGTCCTTGCGCTGTGCGGTGGTGGACATGATCAGATGGTTCTCCACCAGCCATTTCACCAGCTCGGTGTCATATTCGCCCATGCCGTGGTCGCGGCAGAAGACCACCGCGTCGGCGGCGCCCAGCAGGGAGTGGTCGCCGCCGCGACCCTTGCCGATGTCGTGGAAAAAGCCGGCCAGGGTTAATACCTCCTGCTTTTTTGTGCGCTGGATGATGTTGCTGCAGAGCGGGAATTCGTGGTGGAACTCCGCCACCGTGAAGCGCCGCAGGTTGCGCACCACGAACATGGTGTGTTCGTCCACGGTGTAGATGTGAAACAGGTCGTGCTGCATCTGCCCGACAATATGACCGAACACCGGCAGATAGGCGGCCAGTACGCCGTAGCGGTTCATACGCCGTAACTCGTGGGTCAGGCCAGTGCCCTGGCGGAACAGCTCGATGAACAGGGCATGGGCCTTGGGATCGCGGCGGAAGTTGTCATCGATCTGGTAGCGATGGTCGCGCACCAGACGGATGGTGCCCGCGCGCACGCCACGCAGTTCCGGGTGGCGGGCCATGAGCACGAACAGTTCCAGCAGGGCGGTGGGGCGACGTAGGAAGATGTCTTCGCTGACGGCTTCCAGATAGCCATGGCGGGCCTGGAAATCCATCGACAGGGGCTGGGGTTCGCCGGGTACATTGGCCAGCAGGATCTCTTCCTCGAACAGTTGCAGCAGCATCTCGTTGAGCCGCGACAGGCGTAGCACGGTGCGGTAGTAATCCTTCATGAATTGTTCCACGGCCATGCTGTGGGTCTGGTCGTGATAGCCGAACTGTGCGGCCAGTTTGCGCTGGTGTTCGAACAGCAGGCGGTCTTCACGCCGTCCGGTGAGATAGTGCAGGCCGCAGCGTATTTTCCAGAGAAAGTTCTGTGCTTCGTTGAGGGCATGGTATTCGTGGTCGGTGAGAAAATCGTGGCCGACCAGATCGTGCAGTGTGTTGGCGCCGAAGTGGCGTTTGGCCACCCAGCCGATGACCTGCAGGTCGCGCAGCCCGCCGGGGCTTTCCTTGATGTTGGGTTCGAGATTGTAGCCACTGTCGTGGAAGCGGTGATGGCGGGCCTGCTGTTCTTCGATCTTGGCGCGAAAAAAATCGGCGCTGGGCCACACCCGATCCGGTCCGGCGGCCTTTTTCATGGATTGGAACAGGTTTTGCGGCCCACTCAGGAGGCGCGCTTCCATGAGATTGGTGGCGACGGTGATGTCCTGTTCCGCCTGCCGCGTGCATTCGTCCACGCTGCGCACGCTTTGCCCCACTTCCAGTTTCAGGTCCCACAGAAACAACAGGAAGTGCTCGATGGCTCCGGCGTAGCTGTGCGCCGTGTCGTCTTCGGTCAGCAGGATCAGCAGGTCGATGTCCGAGCCCGGGTGCAGCTCGTGGCGGCCATAACCGCCGACGGCGACCAGAGCGATGTCAGTGGCATCGGTGCTGACCTGTCTGTGCCAGGCGCGTACCAGTAACTGATCCATGAGTTCGGCGCGTGCACTGACCAGCCGTTCCACCGGCTCGCCGGCAAAAAAACGCTGTTGCAGGTTGTCGTTGGCCGCCGCCAGCTGTTGGCGAAACAGCGGTAGAGGCAAGTCTGTTGCGCTCAGCTGGCGGTCGAATTGTGGCCAGTCGCAGGCGGGTGTCGGGTTCATGGGCTGTGTGGGGAAACCGGGAATGAGGGATTACAGTGTGTCGTCGGGCAAGCGGGTCAGCACTTCGACACCGTCGTCGGTGACCCACAGGGTGTGCTCATACTGGGCGGAGAGGCTGCGGTCGCGGGTGACCACGGTCCAACCATCGGGCAGCACCTTGACCTGGCGTTTACCGGTGTTGACCATCGGCTCGATGGTGAAGGTCATGCCCGGTTCCAGGATGATACCGGTGCCGGGCACACCATAGTGCAGCACCTGCGGCTCTTCGTGGAACTGCTTGCCGATACCATGGCCGCAGTATTCACGCACCACGGCGCAGTTATTGGCCTCGGCGTGTTTTTGGATGGCGGCGCCGATGTCGCCCAGGTGGATGCCGGGTTTGACCATTTCGATGCCGATCACCAGGCATTCGTGGGCCACGCGGCAGACGCGTTTGGCCATGATGGAGGGCTCACCGACGAAGAACATCTTGCTGGTGTCGCCGTGGTAGCCGTCCTTGAGGACGGTGATGTCGATATTGACGATATCACCGTTTTTCAGCTTTTTGGGGCTGGGGATGCCATGACAGACCTGATGATTCACCGAGGTGCAGATGGACTTGGGAAAACCGTGATAGTTGAGCGGCGCGGGAATGGCGTGCTGTACGTTGAGGGTGTAGTCGTGGCAGATGTCATTCAGCGCATCGGTGCTCACGCCGGGCTTGACGTAGGGGGCGATCATGCGTAACTGCTCGGCGGCCAGCTGGCTGGCGATACGCATTTTTTCGATGTCCTCGGGGGTTTTTATCTGGATACTCATTACAGGGCTCTCGGCCCGTTGCCGGGCGCTGGTCGGGGCGGGCCACGCAGGCCTGCGTCAATGCTGGTGCCGGAGGGATTGTCGGCAGGCAGCGAAATATGCTGAAGCCGGGCTTGGAGCCTGACGGCTCCCCACAAAATTAGCAAGTAGCCTGGGTTGAGCGTAGCGAAACCCGGGAATTTATCGTGCGCCTCGCGCGGAATTCCTCAGCCTCAACCCAGGCGACGTTTCTGCGCAATCCATTGAAATAATAAATTTTTAATCCAGAATCAGGGGGGCAGATAAAACTTACAAAGCCATGCATGTAGGGTGGGCAGGTTTTTCATGCCCACGTGGAATATGCGCCAACCGCGTGGGCACAAAAACCTGCCCACCCAACCTGGTTTTTGTGGGGAGCCGTCAGGCTCGGAGCCGTTTTTATCTGTGCCGTCATCACCGCGTCGGACACAGCATAAAGCAGGCGCGCTTGGGCGAGCCCTTGTTTCCATGGCGGATCAAAATCAGATACCGAGAGGGTACACTTTATAAACCGAAGGGTGAAGCCAAGATTTTTTGAAACCCCTGTGAAACCAATATCTTGCACTATCCATCCAGATTGAGGCTGCGGATTCAGGATTGTTGCAAAAGGCAGTTTATGGTATAAAGCCCGCGCCGTTAAGGCAATCGAACGAGACGTTTGGCGGTTGTTTCTCGAAAACGCCGTCACTGTCTCATAAATCCGCACACGCGCCGACACATTTTCCAGGGTGCTCCGGGTAGTAGGGTTGGCGTAACGATTAATTTTTATGGGCGTCGAGGCGCTCGCGTGGCAAGCACGCGACAACGCAGGAATAGGGATGACTTTCCAGTTGTTGCAACGCAGTCAGGCGGGATGCACCGGCGTTCAGAATCAATCGTTACGCCAGCCCTTTGATATCCGGAGTTTGGTCAATGGGGTGCGTGGAGGCCAAACCCAAACACAGGAGTTATGACATGTCTCAAGTGACCATGCGTCAAATGTTGGAGGCTGGTGTGCATTTCGGCCATCAGTCCCGTTACTGGAACCCCAAGATGGCCCCGTACATCTTCGGCGAGCGTAACAAGATTCATATTATCAACCTCGAAAAGACCCTGCCGCTGTTCATCGACGCCACCAACTTCCTCGGTAAGCTGGCATCCAATAAGGGCAAGATCCTCTTCGTGGGTACCAAGCGCGCCGCGCAGGATGCCGTCAAGGAACAGGCCGGGCGCGTGGGCATGCCCTTTGTCAATCACCGCTGGCTGGGCGGCATGCTGACCAACTTCAAGACCGTGAAGCAGTCCGTCAAGCGTCTGAAGGAGCTGGAAGCCATGGCCGAAGACGGCAGCTTTGCCCGTCTGAGCAAGAAAGAGGCCCTGATGCTGACCCGCGAGCGTGAGAAGCTGGAGCGCAGCCTGGGAGGCATCAAGGAGATGAACGGCCTGCCCGATGCATTGTTCATCATCGATATCGGTCACGAAAAAATCGCCATCGCCGAGGCCCGCAAGCTGGGTATTCCGGTGGTGGGTATCGTCGACACCAACACCAACCCCGATGGCGTCGATTATGTCATCCCCGGCAACGATGACGCCATCCGTGCCATCCAGCTGTACACCCGTGGCGTGGCCGATGCCATCGTCGACGCGCGCGCGCTGACCATCGATGCCGCCGGTGCCGACGACAGCTTTGTCGAGGTCAAGGAAGAAAAGGCCGCCGAGTCGGTCTGATCCCGGTAAAACCCGTCCAGCGCTAGGTCTGTGGCGGGTTCCCTGAATTTTCTGGCCCTGCGACTGCAGGGCCTTTTGTGCAAATTAGATTGAGGAAGACTGAACCATGGCAATTACTGCAGCGTTGGTAAAAGAACTGCGCGAACGCACGGGTGCCGGCATGATGGAGTGCAAAAAGGCTCTGGTGGAAACCCAGGGTGACATCGAGACCGCCATCGAACTGATGCGTAAAACGGGTCTGGCCAAGGCCGACAAGAAGGCCGGCCGCATCGCCGCCGAGGGCCTGATCGTGTTCAAGGCCAGCGATGATGGTAAGCGTGCCGTGATGGTCGAGGTCAATTGCGAGACCGACTTCGTCACCAAGGGCGACGATTTCATCAATTTTGCCCACAGCGTCGTCGAGACCGCGCTGAAGGCACAGCCGGCCGACATCGACGCCCTGCTGGCCACCGCCATCGACGGCGCTGACAGCGTGGCCGATGCCACCAAAGCCCTGATCGCCAAGATCGGTGAAAATACCAACGTGCGTCGTTTTGTCGCCCGCAGTACCGACGGTGTGCTGGGTTGCTACCTGCACGGCGGTCGTATCGGTGTGATGGTGGAATTACAGGGCGGTGACGAGGCCCTGGCGCGTGACGTCGCGATGCACGTGGCGGCCAGCAATCCCGCCTGCGTCTCCGAGGCCGATGTGCCCGCCGGGATGATCGAGAAAGAAAAGGAAATCTTCGCCGCACAGGCCGCCGAGAGTGGCAAACCCGCCGAGATCGTCGAGAAAATGGTCGCTGGCCGTATCAAAAAATACCTCAAGGAAGTCACCCTGCTGGGTCAGCCCTTCGTCAAGGATCCGGATCAGACCGTCGGGCAACTGGTGGAAAATGCCGGCGCCAGCGTGGTCGGTTTTGAGCGTTTGGAAGTGGGTGAAGGCATCGAGAAAAAGACCGAGAACTTTGCCGAAGAAGTGATGGCTCAGGCTCGGGGTAACTGATAATGGCAGACGGCATGGGCAGCTCTGCGGGGAATGACATCGTCTATCAGCGTATTTTGCTGAAGCTCAGTGGAGAGGCCCTGATGGGCGATGCCGATTTCGGCATCGACCCTGCCGTTCTCGATCGCACCGCGGTCGAGATCAAGGAACTGGTAGCTGCCGGTATTCAGGTGGCTCTGGTGATTGGCGGTGGCAATATTTTTCGGGGTGTGAGCCTGGCCGCCAGTGGTATGGATCGCGCCAATGGCGATTATATGGGTATGCTGGCGACGGTCATCAATGCCCTGTCCATGCAGGATGCCCTGGAGCGTCAGGACGTGCCGGTGCGCGTACTGTCGGCGTTGCCCATTAAGCAGGTGTGCGAGCCCTACATTCGCCGCCGCGCCATCCGTCATCTGGAGAAGGGACGGGTAGTGATCTTCGCCGCCGGTACCGGCAGCCCGTTTTTTACCACCGATTCGGCCGCCAGCCTGCGAGGTATCGAGATCAATGCCCAGTTGGTGTTGAAGGCCACCAAGGTGGACGGCGTATACTCCGCTGATCCGGTCAAGGACAAGAATGCCAGACTGTACACACATCTTGGTTACGATGAGGTGCTGGAACGCAAGCTGGGCGTGATGGATGCCACCGCTATTGCGCTTTGCCGTGACCAAAAAATGCCGGTACGCGTATTCAATATGAACAAGCCGGGCGCCTTGATGAATATCATGCAAGGCAAATCAGAAGGCACGCTGGTCGATTAACGTCGCTGATTGGCCCCTGCCTGTGGCAGGGCGGATATTTTCAAACCGCATCAGCGTGCCGGGTGTAACGCAGAATTGAGAAGGAACCCATGATTGATGAGATAAAAAGTGATGCCGATACCCGCATGGGCAAGAGCATCGAAGCGTTGAAAGGTGAATTGACCAAGCTGCGCACCGGGCGTGCGCATACCAGTTTGCTGGATCACATCAGCGTCGAGTATTACGGCAATGCGACACCACTCAGTCAGGTGGCCACCATTACCGTGTCCGATGCCCGCACCCTGACCGTGACACCGTGGGAAAAAAACATGGTAGGGCCGGTGGAGAAGGCCATCATGACCTCGGATCTGGGCTTGAATCCGGCCACCTCCGGCAGCGTGATCCGCGTGCCCCTGCCGGCGCTCACCGAAGAGCGCCGCAAGGACATGATCCGCATCGTGCGTCATGAAGGTGAGCAGGCCAAGGTTGCGATTCGTAATATCCGCCGCGACGCCAACAGTGACATCAAGGCGCTGTTGAAGGAAAAGGACATCACCGAAGACGAGGAACGTCAGGCGGAAGAGGCCATCCAGAAGCTCACGGACAAGCGTATTGTCGAAGTCGATGAACGGATTGCGGCGAAAGAAAAAGACCTGATGGAACTTTGAGTCTGAATGCGTCACACATTGCGTGTGCCCTCGTGGGTTTCTGGTCCGCACAGGAAGTTTTTTTCAGTCGAGTGCAATCACCGATACGTTATTCTTTCGGGAAACTTCCTGTGCGAACAATATCTTGCGCGATCATTGAGCAAATCCACACCGCATCCGGATCACTTTGCCTGTTTAATGTGACGAGCGCTGCGAAGGTTGCGAAAACGGTCTTGTTCGCAATGGCCACGCTCACCGTGCGGCGAGATTTCTGATCCATGTCCGACACCTATCCCGATAACGGTACATTGCCCGCTGCCAAGGTGCCGCGTCACGTCGCGATCATCATGGATGGCAATGGGCGTTGGGCCGAGCGCCGGCAGATGCTGCGCATCGTCGGCCACAAGGCCGGCGTGGATGCGGTGCGCCGTGTGGTCGAGGTGGCCGGCAAGCGGGGTATCGAAGTCCTCACTCTGTTCGCCTTCAGCAGTGAAAACTGGCGCCGTCCGAAAAAGGAAGTGGGACTGCTGATGGATCTGTTCATGGTGGCGCTGGAACGCGAGGTCAAGCGTCTCAACAAGAACAATGTGCGTCTGTGTATCATCG
>JALTPW010000806.1 GCA_026999335.1 Chromatiales bacterium | reverse complement strand
CAATTGAGTATATTTAGTAAACTGTCACCGTAATTCCCACCGTAATTCCCGTAATTCACCGTAATTTAAACCCTCCGGCAGCAGTTGTGCTGCCGAAGGGTTAGTATGATTTGGAAGGGTGTTTAGTCGTCGATACAACCCTGCGGTTTCGGTAGGCCGGCGATGCGGGAACCCTGGCGAGAAGGGCCGCCGGGGAACAGACGGTAGAGGGCGTCGCGGTCGCTGACTTCGTTGCCCAGCTCTTCACGCATGTGTTTCATCAGTATTTTTACCATCGGCGTGATGCCGTACTGAAAATAGAATTTGCGCAGATAGCACAGCACGACCCAGTGCGCATCCGTCAGTCCGATGCCTTCTTTTTCGGCCAGCTGTTCGGCCAGTTCTTCATTCCATTCCTCGGGATTGACCAGGTTGCCACTGGGGTAGACCTTGATCTGCCTACCCTCGAACTCGAAGCTGTCGCGGTAGTGTGGTGCGCTTGATTTTGTTTCGGTCTTCCTCACCTGGCTGCTCTGTTCCAGCTCCGAGTCCAGCATGGGAACCGGGATGCCGGCGATCTTGCTGCCCTGATACGTTGCGCCGCCGGGAAACAGGGTGTTGAGAGCCTCGTCGGTGGCGCGCTCGGGGCCAACTCTTTTGGCGATTTCGCGTTTCAGTAGTTTAAGGATAGGGGGAATATTGTAGGTGGCGTAATAGTCACGCATCAGCGTGATGATATCCCAGTGGGCATCGGTCAGCGTCAGTCCTTCGTCCTTTGCGATGGCTCGGGCGAGGTCGGGGCTCCAGTCCGCGAGGTTGGCCAGACGGCCGTTGGCGGTGAGATTGAAAGGGTTTCCGTTGACGACAAGCTGGCTCATGGATTTTCTCTCCTGTATCGGGCGCTCTTTTTTTCAGATACGTCCCATTATAGGAGAGATTTCTGCCGGCGGGTGTGATTGTTTTTATGCCTGTGCGCTGTCCCTATGACGGTTCGCCTGCAATTGCTGCAGCATGGCGCGGGCGGCGTTGGAGAGGGTTCGTTGGCGATGGTGCACCACGCCCAGCTGGCGGATGAGAGAGATGCCGGGGACGTCGAGGGCTTGCAGCTCGTCGTTGAGCATGGTTTGCGGCAGTACGGACCAGCCCAGCCCCACGCTGACCAGCATCTTGATGGTCTCAAGATAATTGGTGGTCATGCTGATATGCAGGCTACCGGCCCCGGGGCCGATGGCCTTTTCCAGCAATTCGCGGGTATAGGTGCCATGGGCGGGGAGAATGGCGGCATGAGCCGACAGCTGCGATGGCGGGATACGCCCCTGAGCGGCCAGGGGATGCTCCCTGCCCACTACGATCCGCAGGGGGTCGATCCAGATACGTTGGCTGTCGAGATCGGCCAGCGGTGTCAGGGGCAGGGTGACGATGCCCAGTTCCAACTGCCCCGTTTGTACCGCGCGACAGGCGGCCTCGGAATCCATGAAACACAGATCCAGTTCTACTGCGGGCCAGGCCTTGGTGTAGGTGCGCAAGACCGGTGGCAGGCGATGCAGGCCGATGTGATGGCTGGTGCCGATGCTTAGTCGGCCACCCACCTCGCCGCTGAGATTGGCGATCAGACGCAGGCTGTCGTCGATCTCTCGCAGGATGTCGCGGGCGCGCGGCAGCAGCATGTGCCCGGCCTCGGTGAGACTGACACGACGGCCGATGCGGTCGAACAGGCGGGTGCCCAGTTCGCTCTCCAGCGCTGAGATGCGTTTGCTCACCGCTGGTTGGGTGAGATAGAGATGTTCGGCGGCGAGGGAAAAGGATGCCAGCTCGGCGGCGCTGATGAAGGTCTCGAGGTGGGAGGTATCCATGCCGTGAGCCTATAATATCTGTCTATAGTATTCTAGAAAGGAATGCAAAATATAATAAAGATGAATTGTTGTAATTTATAGGTTGGTCTACTATCGGTTCATTGTTATGGGGTAGAGAACGTATTTTCGCGACCCAGATGACATGATGGGTAAGCAATCGAGTGATATTTGAATCGAGGATGATGTGATGGTTGGCAAGACCCTGTATGACAAATTGTGGGAGCAGCACGTAGTGCGCACCCAGGATGACGGCACCTGCCTTCTCTATATTGACCGGCAGTTGATCCACGAAGTGACTTCACCGCAGGCCTTCGAGGGGTTGCGCCTGGCCGGGCGCAAGCCGTGGCGGCCGACGGCCAATCTGGCTACGCCGGATCACAATGTGCCCACCACTGATCGCAGCGGTGGTGTTGCCGGTATCAGTGACCCCGTGTCGCGTCTGCAGGTGGAGACGCTGGACAAGAACTGCGCGGAATTCGCCATTCCCGAATTTCGTATGGATGACCCACGCCAGGGCATCGTGCACGTGGTGGGGCCGGAGGAGGGGGCGACCCTGCCGGGCATGACCGTGGTCTGCGGTGATTCCCATACCTCCACCCATGGTGCCCTCGGTGCATTGGCGCACGGCATTGGCACCTCCGAGGTGGAGCATGTGCTCGCCACCCAGTGTCTGCTGCAAAGCAAGTCGAAGAACATGCGGGTGGTGATCGATGGCCGTGTTGCCCCCGGCGTGACGGCCAAGGATATCGTGCTGGCCATTATCGGTGAGATCGGCACTGCCGGCGGCACGGGTTATGCCATCGAGTTTGCGGGTCAGGCCATTGCCGATCTCTCCATCGAAGGCCGCATGACCGTATGCAACATGGCCATCGAGGCGGGTGCCCGCGCCGGTATGGTGGCGGTGGATGACAAGACCATCGACTACGTGAA
>JALTPW010000805.1 GCA_026999335.1 Chromatiales bacterium | reverse complement strand
CATACTCGGTTTTTAGCCCCTCAAAAGCGGCGAGTGCAGGGCCATCGCTTATCTTGACCAAGGCATCAATTTCTACGGCACTTTTTCCGAGAGATACGGCCCTTTTTACGGTATCAGCCGCTTCTCTGTATTTGGATGCCACTCCCTCAATTGCGGACAAGGCTTTATCTTCCGTTATAGAAAGATCCTCTAATGCCCGATAACTATCGAGCATGGACACTATTCCAGTGTGGTTGGCAACAATTCGCTCATAATGCTTGGGCGTTCCCCGCAAGACATAGTTTTTGAAGTTATGGATACCGCCTCCATAGCCAAATTGAGACTTTATCTCCATTAAAAGGTTTTGACGCTGGGCTACCTGTGACTGGTAGTGATGCCATTCGTCATTGATCCGCGAAATTGAATCGCCTACATAAAAATATACGGCAGAAAAAATTATGACAACAGCTCCGAGGAGCATATGGCCCCTCGTTTTAATGGAAAGATTGGTTAGCATCTAGTACTCTCTCAAGGTGATAATGTCGGGTTCAGCGCCACAGGGAAGTTGTCCTGCAAGGCGCGCTTTTGAAGGCATAGTGGGCCTACGTCAAGAAAGCGCAACGCCGCAGGGCGGCTTCCCTGTGGCGCCCGGAGGGCTTGCCTGTCTGCGTCCACGGACAGCATTGCTTTTTCTCGACTTGGGCCCACCAGGCCTTCGAAAAAGCGCCTCGCCGTGAACGCAGACAGACAAGCTGAATCCGGCATTATCACCTTGAGAGGGTACTAGTTACCCCGGTAGATGATTTGCTTGTAATGACGACAGCAATAATAACGACATGAACACTAAGGACTTTAGTCCGGTGTTGAAAAAGGCATTTATTGCTCTTCTCCCCAAAAAAACAAAAGACTGGGTCAGGTATTCCACGCCAGACCTGTCGCTGATTTCAGGGCAGTGTTGCCATTTTGAGCATGTGGCCGGGTGCGCAGAGTGGAGCAGCACCGCGCGGGGGATATCTTGCGAATATCCCCCGGCTGCGTCTCTGTCGGGTTACGCCCGAGCAGCGTAGTGGGGAGAGGTGCGACCTACCGGATCAATTGCCCGTATGGTCGCGTAAAGACAGTTTTCGTTCAGGTTGCGGGTGAAATGGGCGCTAATCAGTTTTCGTCAAATATCTCAATATTGGCCTTGCTTCTGAGTTCTTCGATGTGTGCGGCAATCATCTGCGGTTTACGCTGGTTCTGCAAATACCGTTTGATGAAGTCCCTGACTTCTTCATAAGGTGTTTTCCCGGCCGGTCTTTTATCCATCAGCTTTGCAATGTGGTAACCAAACTGTGTCTCGAATACAGCACTGACCTCACCTTTTTTCAAAGAAAACACCACCTCGTCAAACGCTGCAGGCATGTAATCTCTCTTGATATACCCAAGATCACCATCGACCTCAGAGCTGTCGGAGTGTTTTTTGGCAAGCTCGGTAAAGTCCGCACCATCAACAATCATCTGTCGGAGTTCCTTGGCCTTTTGGTGAATTTTCTCTTTTTCTGCGGGGGCTGTATCTTTTTCAACGTTCAACAGAATGTGCTTCAGGTGCAGGCTCTCATCCCTCTTGAAAGGCATTTGTTCATAAGATGAACGTACCTCTTCCTCGGAGATTTGCGGGGTAACCAATCCCTGGTTTTTCAGATACTCATCCATTGTTAGCTTGCGTTTAGTGATTGCCAGTATCTGCCCGGCACTCAGGTTGTAGCTTTTCAAGTAGTCTTGAAAGCGCTCCTCGGAGCCGAGCCTTGTCTGTATGGATTGTAATGTTTCTTCGGCTTTTTCACTCATGTCAGGAATATCGAGGGCCCGTGCCTGGCTTGCCTGATACAGAAGCTCCTGTTCAATAACTTTCTTGAGCGCATTTTTCTTTGCTGTATCCGTCGAACCGACGCGTAGATTCTTGTGCTTTCGCAATTCTTGATGAAGCTCCATCGCAATTTGATACTCAACAATCGGAGTGCCGTTGACCTTTGCCAAGATCTTTTCGGGTTTCTCCATAAGCGTTTCCCTCTGTTCGTTACATGCCGACAAAGTGAGGGCCAGACAGGGCAAAAGCCACACCAAATAGCCTGTCATGTTATGTGTTTTCTTGCTCCATTTAGTCAAGATCAACTCCTTTCGTTTTAGTTTAAGATAGTGATATCTGCGAAGGCACCGATACTGCCGAAGGGGACGAAGATAAGTTTGAAAGTGGTGCCGGTGGCATCCAGATCGAAGGAGACCTGCTGGGGATAGTCTTCTCCGGGACTGTTGAAAATATGCACCGCTACCAAGTCCATTCTGAGGCGATTATTCTCGACAACCAAGAGGAGCACCGCATCGAGGGAGTCGTTTTCTAGGGTTATCTGATAGAAGGCATCTTCGAGGATGGTTGTCTTCAGGCTGTCAGACCATGATGGCTCTCTCACCAGGCTGATGGATGTGATGGAAGGGAAGGTCGTCGCCTCGCTCACATCCACCAGACCAAACCCATATTCCTCATCGCGTCCGGGTCCTCCCAGGTCTATGGCGGTCGTCTGCAGCTGCTGCCGCACATCTCGATTGTCTATCACCCCGTCACTGTTTACATCGCCTATCCCAGCAGTCATTATCAGGGCTGCAGTGCCGGTGACATGGGCGGCGGATTGGGAAGTGCCGCTCTGTTCGATATAGCCGTTGTATTGGGCCGTGGATCGTATGCCCAGACCTGGGGCCGCCAGTTCAATGGCCGGGTCGATGGGTGTATAGAATCCACGTTGATCCGCTG
>JALTPW010000804.1 GCA_026999335.1 Chromatiales bacterium | reverse complement strand
CAATGTCGGGGTTGTCTTTGAGCAGGGTCGATGTTTTGAATGAGGTGAGGGTTTTACCGCTGCCGGTGGTGTGCCAGATATAGCCGTTACCACGATTCTGATGGATGGCATCAACAATCGCCTTGACTGCATAGATTTGATAAGGGCGCATGATGAGCATTTTTTGCTCGCTCTGCACCAGCACCATGTAGCGACTAATCAATTTTCCCAGGGTGCATTTGGCGAGGAAGTCGTCGGCAAAATCATGCAGGTGGGCGATTTTTTTATTGGCTTTGTCGGCATGTTGGTAGATCGGCAAAAAGCGTTCTTCCGCATTAAAGCTGAAATGCTGGTTGGGGTTGTTAGCGAAGTAGCGGGTGTCGCCTTCGTTACTGACAATAAACAACTGCATAAAACAAAGCAGCGTGTTGCTATAACCGTTGCCGGGGTCATTTTTGTAGGTAACGATTTGCTCCATGGCACGGCGTGGGCTGATTTGCAGGGTTTTTAGTTCGATCTGCACCACCGGCACACCATTGATGAGCAGGATGACATCATAACGGTGGTGGCTGTTATCGGTATTGATGCGAAGTTGATTGATGACTTCAAAGTCGTTTTTGCACCAGTCTCTGATATTGACCAGGGTAAATTCCAGCGGAGTTCCGTCTTCACGCAGAAACAGATTCTTTTCCCGCAGCTTTTGCGCTGCTGTGAAAACATCGGCGGTGATGATTTCATCACGTAGACGAGCGAATTCGGCATCGGTAAGGTTGACGCGGTTTAGTGCCTCGAATTTCTGGCGGAAGTTTTGCTCAAGTGCCGCCTTGTCGCGGATGTCTTCGCGATAGGTGTATTTGAGGTCTTTTAGCTTGGCGATCAGGCCTTGTTCTATTTGGTTTTCTTTTGTCGTCATAACTGCCCTAATTGCGCTTTTATATTAGCCATGAGATTTAACTATTCTAAACGCATTAAATGCAGAATAGTCGGGGTTTTACCCGCGAATCTTCTTTGAACTTAACGCTTTTAACATCCCTTTCATATCACCGTAATCTCATGCTAAGTACTCGATAGTATCCATACGTTGATGGGGTATGCCGATTATCTCGACATGATTGTTTTTTATTATATAGAAAATAAGGTGCATGCCTTCGGGAAAACAGAAGTACCCCTGTTTAATATCATCCCGTGGCTTGCCCAGTGTGAAGTTTTCTGCCAGCCACTCAAAGCGTTGTATCAATGATTTAAGGTAAGTGTCAGCCTGCGCGGCACCCCACTCTTCACGAGTATAAAGCCAAATTGATTCAAGGTCGGCCTGTGCAAGCGCTCTAATACGATATTTTATAGTCATTTGCTAAGGATCATTTGAGGTGTTTTTTATGCAGCGCCTCAATAAATTTTTCACCATTAAAAGCATCGACCAATGGGCTATCCTCTCCCGCTTGCAGCTTATCCCTGAGTGCTTGCAGCTTTATTTCGTCTTCTTCTAACTTACGCAAGCCTGCACGCACAACCTCACTCACCGATTGAAAGCGCCCTGCATTGATTTTTTCAAGCACAAAGTCGTCAAAATGCTCGCCTAATGTCACCGATGTATTTCTTGCCATGGCTTTAACCTCATCAACCAGTTGTATTAAATATTAATATAGCATAAAAAATGATATTATCGACAATAACAGGTAGATGAAAAGATGCGTTTTTGGGTATGACTTTTGTATTTAGTAGTACTGGTAATAGCACGGAATAAACATTAAATTGACTAATTAGTTATTAATCAAATGGTTATGATCTAAATTATGCAAATTATGAATTATGTTCCCGCCGCCTCGGTCAGGTTATGGGTCAAACCAATGTAATCCATCACATAACTGCGATGCTTTCCCTTCTTCACCCGGTTGGTGCGGGCGATGGCCTGCAATAACGCAATAGAGGATAGACCCTGACGGCTCCCCACAAAAAGCCTAGCAGGGTGGGCAGATTTTTCATGCCCACGTGGAATATAGGTCAACCACGTGGGCACAGTGCCCACCCTACATGCTTAAGTTTAATGTTTTGACTCATGCGCGTTTATGACGGTGCGAAGTTGATGACGTTAGTTCTACTCTGTTACTTTAATCTCTGAGGAGTTAATTACCCACAGCTCGCCTACCAAAAGTAGGTTCTTTACGAAAAGCGCCTACTTTTGGTGCCGCGAACCAGCGTTGCACAATGTGTAGTGGGTGAATTCCTCTCAATACCCCAGTCCTCGGGGCGGGAATGTTGACTCAGCAAGTTAAATGTAACGGAGTAGAATTAGTCATCAGTACCGAATGCACTAACCCACCTACTTTAGGTGGCAGTTTAGTATTTCAATGGATTGCGCAGAAACGCAGCCTGGGTTGAACCTGAGAAACTCCGGGGGAGGCGTACGATAAATTCCCGGGTTTCGCTACGCTCAACCCAGACTACTTGCTAATTTTGTGGGGAGCCGTCAGGTAGCGCCCTCTTTTTAAGGCTCATAATCCACTATGAAAAATACCCTCCATCAATGACTCTCGGACACCATGTTGATGGTGTACTTGGGAATCTCCACCACCAAGTCTTTGTCGTCCACCACCGCCTGGCAACTGAGACGGGAATCCGGCTCCAGACCCCAGGCCTTGTCCAGCATGTCTTCCTCGTCTTCGCTGGCCTCGGGCAGGGACTCGAAACCCTCGCGCACGATGACATGACAGGTGGTGCAAGCACAGGATTTCTCGCAGGCATGCTCAATCTCGATGCCATTGGCCAGTGCCGCATCGCAGATGGTGGTGCCCGACTCGACCTCGATGACGGCACCCTCGGGGCAGATTTCTTCGTGGGGCAGAAAAATGATTTTTGGCATGTGGATGTCGCGTTCGCTTAGCTGAATTCTTCCAGTTTATGACCCGCCATGGCCGCATGGATGCCAGCATCCATGCGGCGTGCGGCGAAACCGTCACTGGCTATATTAAGGGCCTCGATGGCCTGTTTGATGGACAAATGGTCACTGCCTTCAGCCTTGGCGCGCAGGTCTTCGAGGGCGGCATCAAGACGCGTGCGTTCGTCGGCGCTGAGCAGGGCGGCGTCGCTGGCCAGGGCCGATTCCAGCGCCTCGATGGCGCGTCTGGCCTCCACCTGCATCTCACGCAGGTTGCGCGCGGCAACGTCCTCTTCCGCGTGGGCCATGGAATCACGCAGCATCTGTTCGATCTCACTGTCGCTGAGACCATAGGACGGTTTTACCTGTACGCTGCTCTCGACGCCGGAGGCCTGCTCACGGGCCGTGACAGAAAGCAAACCATCGGCGTCGACCTGAAAGGTGACGCGGATGCGCGCCGCGCCAGCGGCCATGGGGGGGATGCCGCGCAGCTCGAAACGCGCCAAAGAACGGCAATCGCTGACCAGCTCGCGCTCGCCCTGCACGACATGCACGGCGAGGGCGGTCTGGCCATCCTTGAAGGTGGTGAAATCCTGCGCCTTGGCACAGGGAATAGTGGCATTGCGCGGGATCACCTTCTCCACCAGCCCCCCCATGGTCTCGATGCCCAGTGACAACGGGATCACGTCCAGCAACAGCATTTCGTCGTCAGGCTTATTGCCCACCAACACGTCGGCCTGGATGGCGGCGCCTACGGCCACGACCTTGTCCGGGTCGATGTCCACCAACACTTCGCAGTGGAAAAATTCGCCCACCCGCTCACGCACCCGCGGTGAGCGGGTGGAGCCACCAACCATCACCACGTCCTCGATCTCGTCCAGTTCAATGCCGGCATCGCGCAGGGCGCGGCGGCAGGGCGAGAGCGTCTTTTGGATCAGGGGATCGATCAACGCATTGAGCTGCTCGCGATCCAGCTCACCCTGCCATACGCTGCCGTCATCACGGGGCACAGCGACACTCACCGACTCGACATCAGACAGGGCCTCTTTGGCGCGGCAGGCCTCGGCACGCAGGGCGCGCATTTTGTGCACCGTCATCTCTGCACCCAATCCGGCCTGCCCGGCCAGCCACTGGGCGATGGTGCGGTCGAAATCGTCGCCACCAAGGGCGGTATTACCGGCGGTGGACATGACCTCGAACACGCCGCGATTGAGGCGCAGAATGGAGATATCAAAGGTACCACCGCCCAGATCGTAGACCACATGCACGCCCTCGGACTCACGATCCAGACCGTAAGCCACGGCGGCCGCAGTGGGTTCATTGAGCAGACGCAACACAGTGAGTCCGGCCAGCTGCGCGGCGTCTTTGGTGGCCTGACGCTGGGCGTCGTCGAAATAGGCCGGCACGGTGATCACCACACCGGTAAGTTCGCCATCGAGGGTTTTTTCTGCGCACGCCTTGAGGGTCTTGAGGATTTCCGCCGAGGCCTCCACCGGACTGATGTCACCGGCCACGGTGCGGATACGCGGCACGCTGGAATCGCTCCCGGCACTTTCTGCAAAATCGTACTCGGAACAGCTGCAGCCCTTACAAATATCCGCCAGACCCCGGCCCATGAAGCGCTTCACGGAACTGATGGTATTGTGTGGATCTTCGATCAACGCCGCCCTGGCCTCCTCGCCCACCTGCGGTGGCAGGCCGAGGCGATAGCGCACCACGGAAGGTAACAGGTGGCTGCCGTTTTCGTCCGGCAGGGTCTCCGCCAAACCGCTACGCACGGTGGCGACGAGGGAATTGGTGGTGCCGAGGTCGATGCCGGCCGCCAGCTTATGCTGATGCGGGGCGGCGGTCTGTCCCGGCTCGCTGATCTGTAATAAGGCCATAATGGTTTACAACTTTATTGGCTAGAGGGATGTTCTCAATTAAACGCCGCCGTTCAGGACATGGCCAGCTCGTCTTCCAGCTGGGCCATTTCTTCACCGAGACGGTGGAAAAACTGTAACTTGCGGCTTGCATCACGCGCTCGCTGCAAGGCCGGCGGCGAGCCGTCGCTAAACAACGAAGACAGCTCGTCCAGCAACTGACTCTCCAGCGCGCAGATGGCGTCACGTAGCTCGTACAGACGCTGCCCGGCGTCAGCCGCACCTTTCACCGCGTCCATGCGTTCTCGCAGTTCCATCTGCTGCATCAGAAAGCCGCCGTCGAGGCGGGTATCGGTATCGTCGAGGGCAACACCCTTGAGTTCGAGCAGATAACGGGCGCGCGCCAACGGATCCTTGAGGATCCGAAAACCCTCGTTAACACGCGCGGCCAGCTGCATGGACAGGCGCCGTTCGGCATCCGAGGCATTGACGAATCTGTCCGGATGCACCACACGCTGCAATTCGCGGTAACGCTCGGAGAGCGCCGCGCCATCAACACTAAAAGACACCGGCAAGGCGAATAACTCGAAATAGTTGCTAGTCAGATCGCTGGCTTGCATCAAACGGTAAAGCTTTCGCCGCAGCCGCAGCTGTCCTTGACGTTCGGGTTATTGAACTTAAAACCTTCATTCAGACCTTCTTTTGCATAGTCCAGCTCGGTGCCGTCAAGATAGACCAGGCTTTTCGGGTCGATGATGATTTTCACGCCCTTGTCCTCGAACACCGTGTCATCCCCCTCGCTCTGGTCGGCGAATTCCAGCACATAGGCCATGCCGGAGCAGCCGCTGGTCTTCACGCCCAGACGCAGGCCATAACCACTGTTACGGTTTTCGAGAAAGGTCTTGATACGCGCGGCGGCGGCATCGGTCAGTGAAATTGCCATAGCTGTTTACCGCCTCAGGCCGACTCGGCCTTGTTATTGCCCGCTTTGCCACTCTGCTTGCCACGGAAGTCTTCAATAGCGGCCTTGATGGCGTCCTCGGCCAGTACCGAGCAGTGAATTTTTACCGGCGGCAAAGCCAACTCTTCGGCCAGCTCGGTATTTTTGATCTTGCCGGCCTCATCCAGGGTCTTGCCTTTCACCCACTCGGTGAGCAGGGAGCTGGAGGCGATGGCCGAACCACAGCCGTAGGTCTTAAAACGTGCATCCTCGATAACGCCCTCGTCGTTGACCTTGATCTGCAGGCGCATCACGTCACCGCAGGCAGGCGCGCCCACCATACCGGTGCCGACGTTCTTTTCCTCGGCATCCATGTTGCCGACGTTGCGGGGGTTTTCGTAATGATCCAGAACCTTGTCACTGTATGCCATGATGTCTTACCTCTAATCTGTTCGTTTGCGCGGCTTGCGGTGTAGCGGAAAAAAGACCTCAGTGCGCCGCCCATTTGACCTGCGACAGGTCGATGCCTTCCTTGTACATGTCCCACAACGGAGACAGTTCGCGCAGCTTGCCGATGGCCCCGCGCACGTATTCAATGGTGTCGTCGATCTCTTCCGCGGTGGTAAAGCGACCGATGCTGAAGCGAATGGAACTGTGCGCCAGTTCGTCACTGCGGCCCAGGGCGCGCAACACGTAAGACGGCTCCAGGCTGGCCGAGGTGCAAGCGGAACCGGACGACACCGCCAGATCTTTCAACGCCATGATCAAGGATTCACCTTCGACGAAGTTGAAACTGATATTGAGCACATTAGGCACGCCGTGCTCGAGATCGCCATTGACGTACACCTCTTCCATGTCCTTGAGACCATTGTACAGGCGATCACGCAGGGCGGTGAGACGCGCGGTCTCGGCCACCATTTCCTCACTGGCGATGCGAAAGGCCTCACCCATGGCGGCAATCTGATGGGTGGCCAGGGTGCCGGAGCGCATACCGCGCTCGTGGCCACCACCGTGCATCTGCGCCTCCAGGCGTACACGCGGTTTGCGGCGCACGTAGAGGGCGCCGATACCCTTGGGGCCGTAGATCTTGTGCCCGGAAAATGACATCAGATCCACCTTCAGAGCCGACAGGTCGATGGGCAGCTTGCCAGCGGATTGGGCGGCGTCGACGTGAAACAGGATCTTGCGCGCACGGGTCAACTCGCCGATGGCGGCGATGTCCTGAATGATCCCCAACTCATTGTTGACGTGCATGATGGAAACCAGCGTGGTGTCGTCACGCAGGGCTGCTTCCAGCTTGCCCAGGTCGATGAGGCCATTGGCTTCGGGATCGAGATAGGTGACCTCGAAGCCCTCGCGCTCCAGTTGGCGACAGCTGTCCAGCACCGCCTTATGCTCGGTCTTGCTGGTGACGATGTGTTTGCCCTTTCGGGCATGAAAGTGCGCCACGCCCTTAATGGCCAGGTTGTCGGACTCGGTAGCACCGGAGGTCCAGACGATCTCTTTGGGATTGGCATTGACCAGTTCGGCAACCTGCCTGCGCGCCGTCTCCACCGCCTCTTCGGCATGCCAGCCATAGACGTGAGAGCGTGAGGCCGGGTTGCCGAATTCACCGTCCGGGGTCAAAAACTGTCGCAGTTTTTCGGCGACGCGCGGATCCATCGGCGTGGTGGCCGCATAATCCATGTAGATGGGACGTTTTCTCGTAGTACTCATAAGTGTTTGGCTATACCCTTTACCTGCTAGCGCTTTGCTCTGCGGAAATTCAAAACAGCGCATTTTTGCGAATACAAAACAAGTGCCTCATTAAATCCCCGAGGATTCTATTCCCTGCTGCGTACAGCGAACGAACGCCGGACAATGTGAAGCAAGTGAATTTAATACCTCGCTCCTTGGGACGAAGGTGTTTATTTCTCCGCTAGAGCTGTGTTAGCTCCTACTTTGATGTCTGTCGTTACAAGCAAGGAAGATGGACGCATTTTTAATGGTGTTCTCATCCATTTATCCCAAAATTTCTTAATATCCCCACCTTGCAATCCGACACAACCTTTAGTGCCAGGCAAATTGCCATCTGGATGTATGCCGAAGCCATACCTGGCTGTTGAAAACTTTGGAGAAAGAGGGAGAAACCAACCTCTACCTGTTATAGGATTGATGAAGCCTGATTTCATGCTTGCTCTATCACCTTCGACAGCTTTATAAACACCTATATCATATGATCCATCTGGAATTGCACCCTTTCCATAGCCACCAGTAACAACTTCATATTCATCAGGAAACCATTTCAGCTTTCCCAACATACGAGTTCCCGTTCCTTTTGATGTTTTTATGAAAGACATTTGCATAGACATAATCATTCATTCTCGATCAAATCCATAATGATTGCTTCTCGCACTCCTGCATTTCTTGCAGCCTCCGAGAATCTTTCTGCGTTGATTTTTTGAATCTCAAACAAATCTTCTGCGACTATGGCCAAATTAGC
>JALTPW010000803.1 GCA_026999335.1 Chromatiales bacterium | reverse complement strand
AGATGATTTCAGTCGTCTGTGTAGGATGCTGGTGAGCGGTAGCGAACCGTATCGTTCGAGTGTTGATTGAGTCCAGTAAGGCACGTTTTGTGTGCCCTACACGATTATTCATGTGCATGTGGCGTGAGAAAACTTCAAATATTTGCTGTCCAATATACGGCGATCATGGTATTTGACCGTCAGTGCGGCAAGCTGATGTACATGCGTGCCCTGGCAACAATGTTATCCCCTGCATCCTTACTTGGACGCCATGTATGAGGGGCTAGTGGTTCATACGGAAAGTTATGTCACTGTTCGCTTCGTGAGAAGGCGCATTTCTGCGTTGGTAAAACTCGAAATGGAACCCCCATTGCAGCGTTTTGCTGCCTTGATCTGCACCTTCTCACTGTGCGCCTTAGTCACAGAAGAACCACTAGTCTCTGCCGACCTGCTGATACCCTGTGTTTCATGTTTCACCGGCGGCGACTGGCGAAATCGTCTACCCGGCTCTGCGTGAGCTGGTAATATAAGGCTGTTTAGAGTCACGAATGTAGGAGCGGGCCATGCCCGCGATGGCCGGTAAAAGCCATAGAGAACGCAGAGCTGGCCATAAACCATTAAGATAATTGCAGTTGTAGGGGCGGCTTTAGCCGCGACAGCTCCCATGCCTGTATGTCGCGGCTAAAGCCACTCCTACGGCTCAGTGGTCGCATCATCGCTAACAGTTAATACATCAGGAACACAGCCTTGGCACAGCCAACAGAAAAGATATTGACCCGAAAATCATTGGCGACTCGCAGCACCACGCAGCCCAAAGACGGCATGCCATTGGCCGGCCACATGGTACGCGGTCTGCGCGAAGGCGCGCTGATCGTCTTCAGCGCCACGGCGCTGTTTTTGTTCGCCGCGTTGGGCACTTATGACCCTGCGGATCCCGCCTGGTCACACAGCGACAGCATGGATCACATCGCCAATGCGGGTGGTGTGATCGGCGCCTGGTTCGCCGACGTGTCGCTGTATCTGTTCGGCTATCTGGCCTACCTGATTCCCCTCGGTGTAGCCTACGCCGGCTGGCTGCTGTACGCCGGACGCAAGCAGCAGGCCCCCTTCGATCTGCGCCACGGTGCGCTGCGCTGCGTCGGTTTCGTCCTCACCCTGGGTGCTGGCACCGGCCTGGCGGCGCTGCATTTCGCTGATTTTTCACACCTGCCGGTGGGCTCCGGCGGGGTGTTGGGCGATGTTGTCGGCGGCGGCATGGTGGGCGTGCTCAATGCGGTGGGCAGCACCTTGTTTCTGGTCGCCCTGTTCCTCAGCGGTGTGACCCTGCTCACCAGCCTGTCGTGGTTTTGGCTGATGGACAGCATCGGTCGCCTGACTCTGAATATCCTTGGCGGTATTCGCGAACGCATCTGGCTGTTGCGCGAAAACCTGCAGGCCCGCCGTGCGCGCCGTAAACGCGAGGCGTCGGTCAAGATCAGTAAACAAAAGGTCGCCAAACGTCTGCCGCCGCGCATCGAACCGGTGATCAAACAGGCGCCGGTGGCCTCCGAGCGCGCAGAAAAAGAGCGCCAGGTGCCGCTGTTCGATGCCCCGGTGGAAGGCTCACTGCCGCCACTGGCTCTGCTCGACCCTGCCGACGACCGCAAGTCCGATGTTTCTGCTGCGGCGCTGGAGGCGATCTCCCGCCAGGTTGAACTGAAGCTGGCCGATTTCGGCGTCGAAGTGGAAGTGGTCGCGGTGCACCCCGGCCCAGTGGTCACCCGCTACGAATTGGCCCCCGCGCCTGGTGTCAAGGCCAGTCGCATTACCAATCTGGCCAAGGATCTGGCGCGCTCCCTGTCGGCCATCAGCGTACGGGTGGTGGAAGTAATACCCGGCAAGCCCACGGTTGGCCTGGAAATTCCCAATGAAGTCCGTGAAATGGTGCGTCTGTCCGAGGTTATCAAATCCACTGTCTACGAACAGGCGTGTAAAAAATCACCGCTGACCATGGCTCTGGGCGTGGATATCGGTGGTGTCCCTGTGGCGGCCGACCTGGGCAAGATGCCACACCTGCTGGTGGCCGGCACCACCGGCTCCGGTAAGTCCGTGGGCATCAACGCCATGGTGTTGTCGATGCTCTACAACGCCACGCCCGATGACATGCGCATGATCATGATCGACCCCAAAATGCTCGAGCTATCGGTATACGAAGGCATCCCGCACCTGCTGGCGCCCGTAGTTACGGACATGAAAGAGGCGGCCAATGCCCTGCGTTGGTGCGTGGCCGAAATGGAACGCCGTTACAAGCTGATGGCCGCCCTCGGTGTGCGCAACGTGACTGGTTTCAATCGCAAGGTCAAAGACGCCGCGGCCGCCGGTGAGCCCATCAAAGACCCGCTCTATGTCCCCATCGAGCCGGGCGAAATTCGTCACCTCGAGCGTATGCCGCAGATTGTCGTGGTGATCGACGAGCTGGCCGACATGATGATGGTGGTGGGCAAAAAGGTCGAAGAACTCATTGCTCGTCTGGCACAAAAGGCCCGTGCCGCCGGCATGCATCTGATCCTGGCCACCCAGCGTCCCTCGGTGGATGTGCTCACCGGCCTCATCAAGGCCAACATCCCCACCCGCATTGCTTTCCAGGTTTCTGCCAAAGTGGATTCACGCACCATCCTCGACCAGGGCGGTGCCGAACAACTGCTCGGCCATGGCGATATGCTCTATCTGCCGCCCGGCACCGGTATTCCCATGCGCGTGCACGGCGCGTTTGTGTCGGATGCTGAGGTGCACCGTGTAGTAAAGGACTGGCATGGCC
>JALTPW010000802.1 GCA_026999335.1 Chromatiales bacterium | reverse complement strand
GTATCGAACTCACAAAGCATGAAAGGCAGCTTCAAGCATGATCTGTTTATCCAGTTCGCCCGTGTCGGCAAGGCGCTGAGCAACGGCAATCGACTGGAATTGTTGGAGTTTCTCGCCCAGGGCGAACGCGGCGTGGACGCACTGGCGAGGGTTTCCGGGCTTACTGTGGCGAATACCTCGCAGCACCTGCAACAGCTCCGTCAGGCCGGGCTGGTGCTATCGCGCAAAGAGGGTTTGAAAGTGTATTACCGACTTAGTGGGGGCGACATTGTTACCTTGCTGGATGCTTTGCGCGGTGTCGCGGAGCGCCACGTGGCCGATGTGGAGCGACTGGTGACGAGCTATCTCACAGTGAAAGACAGTCTGGAACCCATCCCTCGAGACGAGTTGTTGGAACGTGTAAAACACGATCTGGTGACCGTGTTGGATGTGCGTCCGCCGGAGGAGTTTGCCGCGGGGCATGTGCCGGGTGCGGTGAATGTGCCATTCGATGAGTTGGAGCAACATCTGCAAACGCTCAATCCGGAGCAGGAAGTGGTGGCCTATTGCCGCGGCCCGCATTGCGTGCTGGCCTATGACGTCGTGGCGCGTCTGCGGGAGAAGGGTCTCAAGGCACGGCGGATGCAGGATGGTTTTCCCGAATGGAAGCAGGCGGGGTTGCCGGTGGAGTCGGGGGAATAGCGCCATTACTGCTTGTTGGCACAGTGTAGCAGTGCAGTAGGGTGGGCACGTCTTGTGTGCCCACGCGGAATTGCAAAGAACGAGATACGGCATAAGGACACAGGACGTGCCCACCTTACATGACTGAATATCGGAGATTATGGATACGCTATGACTGACAAAGACAAAAAATCACCAGCCGCTAAAAAGCGTCTTATCGAAAAATGCATTGTTGCCAGCGTCGAGCTCACGCGTTACGCCATCAAGGGCAAAAAGCCCGATCACAAAAGACCTGTGATGACCACTCATGGTGAAGTCGCCTTGTTTGAAAAGGGCGTGACCAACTGGCGTCTTGATATTGTCAAGAAAAAAGTTATCGCTAGCACAAAGACGGAAACACCCCTTGTGTCGGTAAAAGCTGATTGGTACACGGCACAGCATGCGCTGGAAAAAGGCATCAGGGCGGTTCATGGCAGCGGTGCCAATACCTTTGGCAGTCTGGGTGTACTGCTCCTGCCAGATGATTTCAGCATTCCCACCGTGCTTGCAGATCGGGAAAACGTGAAATACTACGGACTTCAACTGATCGAAGACCAGGAAGATTTTGCCGTTTCATGCGGCCAATTTCCGATTGCCCTGATGCGATATAACTATGCCCAGGATTACAAAAAAGATTTTCTGATGAAAAAGTGGGGTGGTGGTGGCGTTTTTGTCGAGACGCATGACTTTCCTCATGTTCACATACCATTGTCAAAAAAATGTGGCGGTTATATTGTCATTGGCAAACGATTGTCAAGAAGGAAGTTCCATTTCACCGCTTTTCAAATTCCCTTTGGTCATGCGCTGTACACACCTTCAGGCACCATTCATGGCGATGGTTCGCTGGTCGGTGAATATGCCTTGACCGTTGCCGATCCGGCCATGTGTCATGCCGATACCGTGTTGATGTACAACAAAAAAACACGATCAATGGCGCGCAGGGTGGTGCCGGACTGGAAGCCTTGACCCTTTTCATTAACGACGAGTAGTACAGCTCGGGTCGTTTTTTTCACAGCAGGTGGGTTCGGGAAGATTCTGCAACATATTTTTATACCAGGATGTAAGCATGAGTGATATCGAAGGCAGCGACGTCTACAAAACATTATTGGAATCCACCAAGGCCATTCCATGGCAGATGGACTGGATCACAAAGGAGTTCACGTATATCGGCCCACAGATTGAAGCGCTATTGGGCTGGTCGCAGGCAAGTTGGAAAACGGCCCAGGACTGGATCGACAGAATTCATCCAGAGTTTCGCGAGAGGGTCGTGGGCTATTGCATTACCCAGTCCGAGCACGGTGTCGATCACGAGGCCGATTACCCGGCGTTGAAGGCCGATGGCAGCTATGCGTGGATACGTGACGTGGTTCATGTCATCAGGGAAGATGGCGTAACGGTAAAGCTCATTGGCTTCATGTTTGATATCTCCGAGCGGAAAAAAATGGAAGACGAGCTTGTCCACGTCAACAAGGAACTGGAAAGATATTCCTTTCAGGACGGTTTGACCGGCGTGGCAAACCGGCGTTTGTTCGATCGGACGTTGGAATCCGAGTGGGGACGTGCTCAACGCAACCGCCAGCCGCTTTCGTTGGTTGTGGTCGATATCGATTATTTCAAACAGTACAACGATTTTTACGGCCATATTCAGGGGGATGATTGTCTGATTCAGGTTTCGCAGGCATTGAACGAGGTTTCGTCACGTGCTACGGATCTGTTTGCGCGGTATGGCGGTGAAGAGTTCGTATTGCTGCTGCCGGAAACCAGTAAGGAAGCCGCATTGGAAATGGCCGAAAAATGCCGGCGGGCCGTGCAGACATTAAAAATACCCCATAAGGCGCCAGGCATCGCTGGCATTGTGACCGTCAGCGTCGGGGTGAGTACCGTGATTCCCGCGGCAGATACGAAGCCGACATCACTCATTTCTGCGGCTGACAAAATGTTGTACCAGGCAAAGGGAAATGGCCGGAATTATGTGGCGCAGTGTTAAGGGGACTTCCTGTTGTTCGATTATCATGCGGTAGGGTGGGCACGTCTTTTGTGCCCACGCGCTATCTTGGTAATTCCGCATGGGCACACAAAACG
>JALTPW010000801.1 GCA_026999335.1 Chromatiales bacterium | reverse complement strand
GGTTTACCTTCCGGCGCAGTGTGGAACGCTGTAGAGCGCCACTGCCAAGATTGAAAGTAAAGGAGACCAAGGCATCGAATTGACCATCCGTAAGGGGCACATCGATCAGTCGCAGTACACCACGCTCAGCCCAGCACACATCCCGACG
Source organism: Chromatiales bacterium (assembly GCA_026999335.1). Lineage (GTDB taxonomy): Bacteria > Pseudomonadota > Gammaproteobacteria > SZUA-152 > SZUA-152 > DRQN01. The sequence continues at coordinate 2,638 of JALTPW010000801.1, read as the reverse complement.
TAGCAGCTCTTCGCCTTCTTCCTGATCAATCCCTGCTGCGAATCTATCTTTCTCCCCATCACGGACAACGTGGCCATAGCCGATGGTCGGGTATCCCGCCGGGCAAATGTAGATAGTCGGAGAGAAGCCCTCGAACCGTTTGATGAGGTCAAGTCCTTCCTGGGTGATGTGGCGCATATCACTTCCCCCGCGCCTTAGCCAGTGCCCGCTGGCCGAACCAGAAACTCATGACAGCTGCGAATAGGGCCTGGGTTTCCGGATCCCAGACTTGTGGTATGGCAACCACAAAGGCAAGGCCCTCTTCGGCCATCAACACATACAACGTGCTAACCTTCACTACGGTAAACAACATAAAGAAAGCGTAGGTGATTACCGGGCGCACCGAGGCACGTAGGCCGTCCACCCACTTCACCCCGGAAGGCTGGCTGTCGTGCTTGTAGAGGGCTTGACTCTCGGCAATATCCGCCTCGACGGCGATCTCCTCCAGCCGCTGGCTGTGGCCCAGCCTCATCTGTTCCATCTGGCGGTCGAGGATGGCCAGTTCGTGTTTGCGGTCCTGACGATCCCTCCATAGGCTCAATAGATCGGGGAAGGCGCTGGAGACGAAGCCCAGCAGGCTACCTAGCAGGGTCAGCATGATTAATGTCCTCCAAAGAGTTTCAGTTTGATGGCGGCCCCGGCCATCAGGGCCAGAATCAGGCCGGTTGTCATAATGCGAATGATGGTTTGCCAGGCGGTGCGCTTGGCGAGGTTGAGTGCCTGCAGCAGAGAGCGAAGCTCACGGATATCCTCGGCAGCGTCTTCGCCATCCAGGCCCACATCGGCCAGGGCCCTGAGCGCTCCCCGCTCGGCGGCACGGTTGAGCATCTCCTCGAATTCTTCCTGCGGCAGAGTGATCAAAGGTTCATTCTTTCCCGGTGGGGACATAGGCGCCTCCAATACGAAAAAACCCGCCGAGTGGCGGGTCTGTGTGATTCTTAATGTTGGGTTCAGGGTTTGGGCGTTTCAGCTTCAACGCGAGTGATGAAGCCTTGGCTGTCCAGTTGATGCTCAGCTCGCTGGATCAGCCATTCACCGTCCACGCCATCGCGAAAGCCCTTGAGCCGGAGTTTGCCTTCCGCCATCAGTTCGGTATTGCCGACCAGTGTCAGGCTCAGGGTGCCGGTGCCGCGTTGGAGCGCATCCAGTTTCGACCGGGCGGCGCGGGTGGCCTGCCGCGCATCCGGATAGGTATGACGCAAGGTGTACACTGGCTTACCTTCTCCCACTCGAACTGGCACACGTTCAGCGGCCAGTGGGTCATGCCAGTGGGTTACCACTGCCTCATACTTGCCCCGGTCGGCCTGGGTCATCCGATGCTGAATCACCTGCGACGGTGAAACCTCAATAGTAGGCATCTCTTTGCCTGTGGCGCTCTTGGCTTCTCCCCGGGTCACAAACACCAAGTTACCGGCTACGGGCTTTGCTACCGCGCCTGATTCCCGGGCCAGCCGGGTGAGCAAATGCAGATCCGATTCCTCGGTCTGGTCCAGATGGGCGATGGCCACCTGGGCCAGTGCGTTGCTGACTTTGGGCTTCAACCCGTGCTCGGCTGCAATGGTGGCCACCAGATCGGCCAGGGTAATGTTGTCCCAAACACGGGTCCGGGGAGCCTTGAGGCTTTCACGCATGTCGGAGGCCTTGGCCCGGATCGTCAGGGTGTTGGGTGGACCGCTGTGTTCCACCTCGTCCACCACATAGAGGCCAAGACGGACCAGTCCTGTCTGCCGGTAACCCAGTGACACCTCAAGTTCCGCCCCATGCCGGGGCCAGATTAGCAAGGCATCACGATCATCCAGAGCAATCTCAACCGTATCCGACTTAACGCCCGCCTCGTCGGTGATCCGCAGAGATAGCAGCCGGTCGCGGATGCGATCGGTAATGTCCTGGCTGTCGGCCAGAATGCGAAAATCCGGCGTCATGGTCTCAGTCCCACAGACGAATCAATCCTGTCCTGACCGACAGCTCTGGAAACTCCGGCAGATCGATTACGACACCGGCAGGCAGCATTGGTCCCAGATCGGCCAGGCCAGGATTGGCTTCCAGCACGGCTTCGGTATAGCGGGATGATTCGCCGTACCAGGCCTTACAGATGGCATCCAGCATCTCGCCATCACGGGTACGGTATTGGGCCATTAGCTATCCTCGACAATCGTTCCAGACATTGTTCTACCTCCGCCATCCATGGCGTCGTCTCCGTATCGGGCCAGGCGAAGCTGGAACTCCAGTTTTCTCGGCTGACCGTTGGTAAGCAGCGCCGACTGTGTTTCATCGACCTGAAGGACCACCCACTGGCCCCAGATAAAGCCAAGACCATCCACCAGCAGTAGCAGTTCGCCTTTGCCCGCCTGCGCACGCATGGCATCGATCTGTTTGAAGCCGCCCCGGTAATGGGGATAGATCACGCCCTTGAGAGCCAGCGTTTCGCTGCCGGGTCCTAGAAACTGTTGGGCAGGCAACCGCTGCAGCCGCTCCTGTGCCTGCCAGCGATAGGCGTTACTTCGGCGGAGTTCCTGATAGGCGGCGCTGCCCAACGAGAACCGGTAGCTGCCCAAGGCCATCATGGTTTCACTCATGTTGAAGCCTCGACACTGGTTGA
>JALTPW010000800.1 GCA_026999335.1 Chromatiales bacterium | reverse complement strand
ATTCCGGCTAAAAACATGCCGGAATGACAGCAATCGCAACAAGCGGGGAGGGATAGAATCCTCAGAGATTTAACCTGAATCCGCACCATTGGAGCAGGCCGTCTGATCGAGTCTCCCGCGAGCCACACCCGCACAGTCACCCCTTCTCCGGCTTTTTACCTCCCCGGTCGTCGATACGGCTTTACAAACGCCGCTTCCAGGTATTGCGGTAGGCGATCTCGTCCCTGTGAAAACGCCAAAGTCTCGCCGGCGAAAAAAACAGGCGATGCAGCAACACACCGGCGACAAAGCCACCGACGTGCGCCCACCAGGCGACACCGCCCACCTCGGCCGATTGAAACAAGGCCGAGGTAGCGGACAGAAACTGCAACAGAAACCAGAAGGCGAGGAACAACGCTGCCGGCAAGGCAAAGATAAACGGATAAAACAAAATGGGAATCATCACCACCACCTGAGCCCGGGGGTACATGACGAAATAGGCCCCCAATACGCCGGCGATAGCGCCCGAAGCACCGACCGTGGGCAGGGTGGATGCCGGATTGACGAAAACCTGCACCAGGGTAGCGGCCAGGCCGCAGGTGAGGTAAAAAAGTAGGAAGCGGATACTGCCCATGCGGTCTTCCACATTGTCGCCGAACAACCACAGGAACCACATGTTGCCGATAATATGCATCCAACCGCCGTGCAGGAACATGCTGGTGAGAAAGGGCCAGTAGTCACCGACAGGGAAGCCCACGGTCTGTGCCCACTCGGGCTGGGTGTAGCGCGCCGGCACCAGACCGAAAAGATAAAAGAAACTCTGTATCTCCCGTTCCGACAGGCCCAGTTCGAAGACAAAGACCAGGACACTGCTGAAGATCAGAAACCACACGGCAAACGGCGGGAAACGAGTTGGAATGGAATCGTGCAGGGGGAACACCGGCCCCTCCTCAGTCAGTGGCAGTGTTACATCAATACATTAATATGGGGGGAACAGCGTCAAGATCAAGCGTCTACGACATCCAGAGACCAGCAGCGGGTAATTCGCTAAACTACCACCGACTAAAGTAGGTGAGTTAGCGCATTCGGTGCTGATGGCTAACGTCATCAACCTCGCACTGTCATCAGCACGCATGAGTCAAAACATGAACATCAAAGTCACCGTCTAAAGACGGTGGTTTTGACCAAATTAATGAAAATAAAATATCGTCCCTCATGCCAAACACACTAATGATATACGGTGACATTTGTTATTAATCCGGATATTTTGTCATGCTGCGCACCCCGGGTTTGCTTAATCTTTACTCCGCAGCTCCCATTTACCATTCAAACCTGAGCCCTGCGGCCACATTCCAGATTGTCAAATTTTCCTGGGCCACGGTGGTTTCGTATTGGATATAGCTGGACACGCCGTCGGCAAACGTAGCCGAAGTACCCAGAGCTAACACATAATAGTTAGAACTCGGCTGATTGGTTGCAAAACTGAATTGGTTGTCCGGGTCAACAAGAAAATATCCTTTTACATTATTGGTATTGCCTTGAAACTGGTGCAGCCAAGAGACATTGACATGGGGCACCAACACGCCCCACGAATAGCTGAAGGCATAGCGGAATTGCGTGCCCAGAGTGGACACCAGCTGAGACACCTGTTGTTTGTTTATGGCGATGTTATAAGAACCTGCGCTGGTTTCCCGATACCCGTCGATGGTGGTTTTCAGATAGTCCAAACGCGCATTCAGGGTTGAAGTAAAACCCCGCTGCACGAAGTCGTATCCACCACCAAAACTTAAGGCATAGCCGATACTGTCCGTGCTGCTTTTTGCCGTTTCGTCCGTGGTACCAAACACCACGCGCCGGCGCATATCGTAATTGCTGAGATTAATCACACCAATGGCATCGATATAACTATTATCAGAAGGATAGTAACTGCCATAGACAGTACCGCTGTAGTTTCCCACATCCATACTGCCCCCCTGGTGCTCTATATCCATGTCCGTTTGCCCATAACCCAAGGCCAGACCTATTAACCCCTTGTTGTCAAAGCGATAGTCGGAACCAATGGTCAGGGTATAATTATCAAACTCAAACCCGGTTTCATAGATGGTTTCATCCTGCGTACCCCCACCAATTTTGCCATTGACAAACCAACTCCAGTTATTGGCAAACCCCGAGCCCGCGCTGCCACCAGAGGCATTTCCTGGTAACAAATTACCTTGCAGCAATGGGGCAAGCATGTCACCGGTGATGGTTTCATTGCCATAGTTTAGGGTCAAGCCGCTGAGCAGTGTCAGATTCTGGCCGCGCCGTAACGAAGTCAAACGGCGACTGACGTTGGATAATTGCTCCTTGGTCAGCTCATCGTTCAAGGCACTTTGTGCACCGACATTGGTGGCTGAGATGGCATCGATAAATTCACGCAAATCCTCTGCTGAACCCGAGTCTCTTGCAATACGGAATTGTTCGCACAGATCGTCTGTTCTATTCTGATCCAGGCAAATAGTCGCTAACGTATTCCTTGTGACAACACCGGGAGAACTACCCTGATCGAAGATTGCCACCCGCCCCACATTGACAGTTATTGTCGCGGTTTCCATTATCTCCTGGTCGTTAAGCACCGCATAATTGAAGCTTACCCGCCCCTCAAAATTTTCCGCGGGCCGGTATTCCACACACATCAGAGTTTCGTCAGAACAGGCAACGACCGTGGCCACCCCCGAACTGGGTTGATCAGGAATCGTAACCACAGGATCACTGATATTACTAATACTTTGGGATAGATTGATTGGTATTGCCTGATTTACTCCCGTTGAAACAGCCACATTTTTCAGATCAGCCCGGGCAGAGACGGGAAACAACATCAAGACCATCAGAGCCAATGTCAAACCAACATACGCAGGCTGATAGACAATATTTTTATTTACGAAATACAGATTAATCAGGCATTGTATTTTAGAAAACGGTATCACGAGATGGCCTGCCTTATTTGATATATTGTCTTTTTTCCTGCATCCAGGCTGTCTATTTGTACTGTGTGCACGGTGGCAATACCACCCCGCAGCTGACGGGGTGTGGTAGCAGCGGCTTTGACCACCAACGACTTACTATCTATCGCTATCGCGGCTAAAGCCGCACCGACAAATCAAGCATCGGGAAACCCAATCTGGGGGGATTGATTTCAGGCGCGAATATTAACATTGCAAACGGAACACGCAGGATATATTTCTATTAATTGTTAATATTTCACATTAATTGGCCATGTTTCTTTATTTTTTATACCGTTAAATACGTTAAAATCCCCTCGCTGGAGCGCTCTCAACGGATAAGGCATACTGCCCAACATTTTTTGGCACCGCCCATCAGGCGGAGCACAATAATACGATGTTATCAATAAGGAAATACCCCCTGGCCATTTTAGATTGTCATTTTCAGACCTACCCAACGACTTATTTTCAACAAACAAGGCCACTGTCATGTTCTTGCCCCCCCTTCCTGTCCCCCACGTCTCTCCGTATCGGTTTTTTCTGGCAGCGGCACTCACCGTACTGCTCAGTGCCTGCGGCGGTGACGACAGCCTGGACACGGCCGACCCGGGCGCGCGCACGGTGCCGCAAAACATCGCACTGACCACCGGCACACGGATGAATGCATTGAGCTGGCGCGGGGTGAGCGGGGCCCGAGCTTACACCGTGTACTGGTCCACCGAGCCCGGTGTGGATCCGACCAACGGCACCGCCATTCACACCTCACAGCCTTATTTTGAGCACCGCGGCCTGGCCAATGATACGAGCTATTTTTATGTCGTGACTTCCGACACCGCTTTTGGTCAAAGCGCACCCTCGGCGGTGGTCGAGGGCACACCCCGGGCCGCGCGCCCGGCCCAGCCCGGTGATCTCGCCCTGCAGGCCGGCAATGGCCGCATCACCCTGCGCTGGGACGCAGTGCCCGGGGCCACCCATTACACCTTGTACTGGCAGGATCGTGCGGGTGTGGAGGAGACTAGCGGAGAAAGTGCCGGAGAGAGCACCCGCATCGCGCAGGTCGTCTCACCCTTCGTGCACCCCGGACTCGAGAACGGCCGGGATTATTTTTATCGCCTGGTGGCCGAAAATACCCACGGTGCGAGCGAGGCCTCCGAGGAGCACAGCGCCATGCCCTTGGCGCCACCACTCAGCGCCCCCTTGATCATCCGGGCCGAGGTGACCGCCGATCAAGTCACCCTGCATTGGCAGCATAGCGGTGAGGCCAGCCACTACACACTGCTCTGGGGCGATACCGACCCCCTCGAAACCGGCGAGGATACGGCGTCACTGACCCGGGTCACCAGCCCCTACACCCACACCCCGCTGCAAGAGGGGCAGACCTATTTTTACCGTGTGCGAACACACGATGGTGAGCGGGTGAGCGGCCTGTCCAATCGCGTCCAGGTCACGCCGCCCGGCGAAACCAGTGTGGCGGAACCCGGTCAGGCGCCGGCGGTGCCCAGCGGTCTCACCGTGAGCCTGGAAAACGGCCAGCTCAGCCTGGACTGGCCCCCGGTAGAGGGTGCGCTGGGTTACAACCTGTATTGGCTCAGCGGCGACACCGGTGAAGTCACCACCGAGGCTACCCGTATCACCCAGATCCAGCCGCCCTACACCCATATCCAGCTCAACAACGGCACCCTTTATCGCTACCGCCTCAGCGCCCTCAACGATCACGGCGAGAGCCTCCTGTCCACAGAGGTCAATGGCGTACCGCAGGTGGTGTTGCCCGGCGTCCCGGCCGGCGTGCAGGCCCTGGCGGGTGATGCGTCCATCCTGCTGCGTTGGGATCCAGTGCAAGGGGCCACCAGCTACACCCTGACGATCAACGATGGCGACACCACCGACACCCTCACCGAGATCCGCTCTCCGTACCGGATCACCGATCTCAGCAACGCCACCACGTACCAGATCCAGCTCCAGGCGCAAAATACCCAGGGCCTGAGTGAGCCCTCGGCGCCGGTGAGCGCCACGCCGCAGGAACCGGTGCCCAACACCCCGGGAGATCTGGTGGCCCGCCCGGGCAATGCCAGCGTGCTGCTGCAATGGGCGGCGGCGACACCGCAAAATGCCGATGACCCCGCCGAGGCGATCACCGCTTACCGGGTTTATACCGCCACCCGCCCCGGCGTGCGCCCGGACAACGGCAACCTGATCGATATCCCCCCGATGCGTCGCGACGACGGTCGCTGGCAACTACGCCATACCGACTTGCAAAACGGCCAGCGCTATTATTATGTGGTCAGCGCACAAAATGCCGGCGGTGAAGGGGGCCTGTCACGAGAGGTGTGGGCCCGCCCCCGGGTGCCGACCCCCGGCATCCCCAGCGGTCTGTCGGCCGAGGCCGGTGATGGCCGGGTGCGGATTGATTTTACCCCGCCCGACACCCTGCCTGATGACGAAACGGCCACCTATAATCTGTATTGGGCCCGGGCCCTCGATAATGACGGGCGCGGGGCACGCAGCCCCACCGAAGTCATCAGCAATGTGCAGCCGGGCTACACATTTAGTGAGGGCGCAGGTACCAACGGCACGACCTATTTCTTTCAGGTGTCGGTCGTGAGCAACGGCAACGAGGGCCCGCTGTCGGCCGAAGTCAGCGCCACACCGCGGCTGCCCGCCCCCGCTCAGGCCCCGCAAGAAGCCCAGACGCTCGCAGACAATGGCCAGGTAATCCTGGACTGGGCCCCCGTGGCGCAGGCCAGCGGCTACGTGATTTACTGGGCCACCGAGCCCGACATCGATCCCCGAACCAGCAACCGTCTCGAGGCGACACAAGCGGGTTTTGTGCACGACGGGCTTGAAAACGGCCAGAGCTATTTCTATCGCGTGGCCGCCGTCAATGCCGGTGGCGAAGGCAGCCTGTCCGCACTGTTGGCGGCCCGGCCCCAAGAGCCGCCGCCGGCTACGCCCAGCGGTTTTGATGTCCAGCCCGGCGATGGCCAGGTCATCATCGATTTTGTGCCCAGCCCGACCGCCAGCGGTTATCACGTGTTTTGGCACACGGACGCCGAGGCGCCCCTGGCGCAGTGGTCCAGCCGTCCCATTCTGCCCGGTGATATCCTCACCGGTTTGGACAACGACGAGACCTACGTCTACCGCCTGCAGGCCTTCAATGCCGGCGGCACCGGCCTGCTCACCGAACCCGTCAGCGCCACCCCGCAACCCAAACCCCCCGCCACGCCCAGCGGCCTGACCGTGACCGGTGGCGATGGCGAACTCAGCCTCCGCTGGCCCACCCGGCCCGGCCTGCAGTACACCCTGTACTGGAGCGATGACCCCGAGATCGCTCCCATTGATAACGGTAACGTGCTCCGCGACGCCCGGCCAACCTACCGCCACACCGGACTGAGCAACGACACGGCTTACTATTACCAGGTCAGCGCCAGCAACAGCGGTGGCGAGAGCGCTCCCAGCGAGCCAGTTCAGGCCACCCCCGCAGGCAGCATGCCCGGCATCCCCCAGGCCTTCAGCGCCGAGGGTGGGCCGTTTCAGGTGACCCTGCGCTGGCGACCGCCGGCCAATGCCACGGACGACACCCACTACACCCTGTACTGGAGTACCACACCGGATCAGGGGGTCAACGGCACCGCCCTGACGGTGGTGAACTCACCCTATGTGCATACACCCCTGGAGAACGATCAACGCTATTATTATGTGATCACCGCCACCACTGGCAGCATCGAAGGCCCTCCCTCGGCCCAGGTCGAGGCTCTGAGCACCGGGGACGGCGCCGTCCCGGCCCAGCCTCAGGGCGTACAGGGCAGTACCGGTGATGGACAGAACACCCTGCAATGGCAGGCCGTGGCCGACGCCGAGCGCTACACCGTGCAATGGTCCACCCGGGCCGACATGGGTGAATTCCAAGGCACGATGGTCAGTATCCCGCTCTTTGTGCACGATGAGCCCCCGGCCGCCGCCCTCTACTACCGGGTAATCGCCCACAATGGCAATGGTGACAGCCCACCCTCGGCCATCGTCAAGATCGCCCAGGACAACCCCAACCAGGCCCCGCAAATCACCCAGGGGGCCGCAATCTCCATCAATATGGATGAAGACAGCAGCCCCACCGCCTTTGCCCTGAGCCTCACGGCCACGGACAACGACGGCGATACGCTGAACTGGTCCATCGCCACCCCGGCCGGCCGCGGCAGTGCACAGATCACTGGCAACAACACCTCGGCCAGCGTGTCTTACACCCCGCAGGCCGACGTCAATGGCAGCGATATCTTCACCGTCCAGGTCAGCGACGGCCAGGGCGGCACGGACAGTATCCAGGTCGATGTCAGCATTACGCCGCAGAATGATGCGCCGACCATCACCAACACCGACCTCAGCCCGAGCATTGGAGAAAACACCACCACCGCCACCGCCATCATGGTCACGGATAGCGACAGCAGCACATTTACCTATGCACTCAGTGGCGCGGACAGCGCCCGGTTCAGCATGGCGGGAAACACCCTGCGCTTCATCGCTGCGCCCGACTTCGAATCGCCGCAAGACAGCGGCAACGACAATGTCTACAACGTCAGTGTGACCGCCAATGATGGCAGCACAAACAGTACCGTAGCGGCCTTTGCCATTACGGTGGAAAACACCAATGACGTGATACCGCAGATCACCAACACTGCCACCCTCTCCGTGCCGGAACAGACCATTGCCGTCACCGCCATTACGGTCAGCGATGCCGATAGCACCACATTCACTTACACCCTCGGTGGCGCGGACAGTGCCCTGTTCAGCATAGCGGGAAACACCCTGCGATTCATTGCCGCGCCCGACTTCGAATCACCGCAAGACAGTGGTGCAGACAATATCTACAACGTCAGTGTGAGCGCCAATGACGGGGACAACGACAGCGCCGCCGTGGCCTTCGCCATCACCGTGACCGATGTCAATGACACTATCCCTGTGATCACCAATACCGATCTCACCCCCAGCATTGGCGAAAACACCACTACCGTCACCGCCATCACGGTCACGGATAGCGACAGTACTGTATTCACCTATGCACTCAGTGGTGCGGACAGCGCCCTGTTCAACATGGCGGGGAACACCCTGGCCTTCATTGCCGCACCCGACTTCGAAACCCCGCAAGACAGTGGCGCCGACAATGTCTACAACGTCAGTGTGACCGCCAATGACGGGGACAACGACAGCGCCGCCGTGG
>JALTPW010000799.1 GCA_026999335.1 Chromatiales bacterium | reverse complement strand
AACAGCGACAATATTACCCTTGAGGCCCTGTGGCCCTTTTTCCGCTATGACCGGCGCTGGGCGCTGCATGCCGGGCTGGTCTCCGAGGTCGAATCGGACAAACACGTCCTGCCTGGCTTCGCCCCCCGCTCAACGTTCCGTGACCAACTGCTGGGTATCGCCGTCAGCTATGATTCGAGCCGCCGCTATGCCCGCGCCATCAGCCCCAGCAATGGCCGCCAGCTGCGGCTGATCGCCGAGGACAATAACTTGCTGCGCAGCGATTCCAGCGGCCAGATCTATACCCTGGACTGGCGTGAGTTCATTGGCCTGGGCGGTGAACACGTCCTTGCCGCACATCTGGTGGCTAGCTGGAGCAGCGATAAACCACGCCCTTTCCGCCTTGGCGGCAGCCTCTCGAACACCATCCCCAGCGACCCGCGCGCCGCCGCCCTCGGCCCCACCGATGCCCTCTTCAACCATCGCCGCTACGCCCTGCGCGGCTATGTCGAAGGCCTGCGCGATCTCACCGGCCGACATATGGGCCTGCTCGAGGTGGAGTGGCGTTTTCCCATTGCCCTCATCGAACGCGGCCTGATGGCGCCCCCTATTGGCGTGCACCGCCTGCACGGCACGCTATTCTTCAATACCGGCGATGCCTGGAATGACAACTTCGCCATGGCCGACCTGAAATCCGGCATCGGCGCGGAATTCAACGCCACCCTGGTGCTAGGCTACTGGTTGCCCGTCAATCTGCGCCTGGGCTATGCCCTGGGTCTCGACGACGATGGCGCGGAACAGATCTACCTGAACCTCGGCGCTTCATTTTAGGAAACGCCCCAAAAATCTGGCACAATCACCACATGTCCACCGACAAACCCATCCCCTCAAAACGATACTGGCTGCTTGCCTGGCTACTGACATTGGCCATAATCCCGGCCCTGTCCATCTACGGCCGGCGCTTGCAAACCCTGGCCCGCGAAAATCTCGACACGGGCCTCCTCGCCTGGCTCATCGCCACCCCGACCCTACTGCTGGTGTTTGCCGTCCTACTCCACCAGGTGCGGCAGGGCAACTACCGCCAGCTCTGGCACCTGAGCTGGGCGCTGGCCCTGTTCGGCCTGCTGCCGCTGACCCTGCCGGCAGTGGAAGAACGCCTGCACTTCCTCGTCTTCGGCGCCTTCGGTCTGGCCGCAGGCCGCGCCTTTCCCATCTGGCTGGCCGTGTTTCTGGGCACCTCCGCCGCCGGTCTCGACGAGCTGTTGCAGTGGGCGCTGCCGGATCGGGTCGGCGACTGGCGGGACGTGGGCTTCAATCTGCTGGCGGTAGGCGGTGGCCTGCTGCTGGCACGCCTGGGCAAGCGCTGATGCGGCGCTGGCTGACCGCGCTCGCCCTCGCCTGCCTCATCACCAGCGCCGGGGCCGAGACACTGCGCCTACAAGTACTGGACGTGGGCGAGGGGCAGGCTGTACTGCTCCAGCATGGCGAACGCGGCATCCTCATCGACACCGGTCACGCCGGACAGGCTCCAAAGGTGCTGCGCGCTATCGCAGACAGCGGCATCCGCCATCTGGACATGCTCATCCTCAGCCACCTTCACCCCGACCACGCCAGCGGCTATTTCCGCCTGCGCGAAGCCTGGCCAGACACTCCGGTGCTAGATGCCCAACACCCGCTACCCGCCGACATCTCGCCGGACATGGTGCGCTGGGTGAACGAGGCTCTGTCCACCGATCCCCTGCGCCGCCCGCTCAACGCGGGCGACACCCTGCCCTGGGGCGACGCTCGCATCGAGGTGCTATGGCCTGCTGACTTCACCAGCGACAACCTCAACCGGCACTCGCTGGTGCTTCACATCCGCCATGGCGAGCGCAGTGCGTTGCTGATGGGCGATGCCGGAAAAGAGGTGGAACGCGCGCTATTGCAGCAGGGAAAAAAGCTCGCCGCAGACGTGCTCGTGGTCGGCCACCATGGCGCCAGCGACGCTGGTGACGCGGCCTTTCTCGCCGCCGTTCGGCCGGCCTACAGTGTTATCTCTGTCAACCGCAACAACCTGCGCGGCTACCCGCATGCCGATACCCTGCAACGCCTGCGTGCCACGGGTGGGCAGATATTGCGCACCGACGAAGACGGCGACATCTGCCTGTATCTGCCGCGTACGGGAACCGTCGTGCCCTGCACAGAAAAACCATAAACCTATTCTCCGGAACCTTCCCGGCGATCACAAAACCTGACTTCAAGAAAACCCCCGCAGCTCGCCTCAGGCGCCTACTTTTGGTGGTGCCGCGAATACCGTCATTCAGGCATGTTTTTAGCCGAAATCCAGCAGTTGCAACCTCTGGGCACCGGCCTCGGCTTTGGCGTCCTGCGTCGCCCCACCGCCGACATCCATGTAGGCGACCGCAGTAGAACTGGGCGCACTACCTGATGTTCATGCGAAAGATGTCGCCAAAGTGCTCAATATTCATCTCATCATGCTTTACCGTTGGAAGAAGGAATATCGAGAGGATGTCATCATGAAGAAACCAGACAAGCCTAGTAGGGTGGGCAGGTTTTCCATGCCCACGAGAAATGTGAATCAACCGCGTGGGCACACAAAACGTGCCCACCCTACCAGACTAGTTCCCCGCAGCTTGCTGCGGGCTAGTTTATTAAAACTGGTATAATATACAGTATTCTTCGAGCCGGTCATTGCAAGCGGAATATTCCCCCACTTTGGGGTATTACCACACCGAATATCCCGCGCACGCCCAAATATCCCAAGAAGAAAAATATTCACAAAACCATTATAAGCTATTGAATACAATATATTTT
>JALTPW010000798.1 GCA_026999335.1 Chromatiales bacterium | reverse complement strand
GGAAAAAGCTTATAAGCATTCAATGGAATGATATGTTTGCTATGGTGGAGATTCCTATAATATCTTTCTCCGGATCCCCGCTGAAGTTTATGCCGCTAGCGGTGCGAAGATGACAAAAAATCTCAGACCAGGAGGACTTTCAGAGCATAGTAGTTGAGTGTTTTTTATAGTTGACAGGGAACAGTAAAGGCGGAACAATAAACATGATCAAATTTAAAAAAATAAACTGTTTCATGCTGCTCACAGCGATGCATTGTTTTCTGTTTTCGCCCTTAATGACGGCTTACGCCGATGCGGAAGAGAACCTCTACCTGCAAAAAGGAAAGTCCGACTATCACTTCCTTGATTACGAAGATGCGCTCGTTGAGCTGGAAAAAGCCTTAGAAGTTGAAGGTAACTCTGAAATAGATTTTGCCCAGATCTATAAATATACAGGGTTAACCTATATTGCCCTGGGGGATAAAGACAAAGCACTTGCTTCATTTAAAAAAGCGCTCAAATATTATTCCAACCTTGAAATAGAGTATCGGTACAGTTCTCCCAAGATTATGGAAGTCTTTAATGAAGCAAAAGGGTCTACGGACAACAGGCCGCCCACCATTGAACATCTCCCCTTTTCGGGGAAAGCCAAACCGGGAGAAGGGATTAAAATTGAGGCCGTCATTTCCGATAATGATAAAGTCCGGCTGGCGACGCTGTATTACAAGGAACAATGGAAGAAGACTTTCTCGGCGGTAAAGATGGCCCTGTCGGGCAAAAACAGTTACTCCGCTGAAATCCCCGGAGACTCTGTGATACTCGAGGGGACTGAATATTATATCGAGGCCGTCGATGTGGCCGGGAATGTGAGTACAAAGGGCAATGCCGCGTTTGCTATCGGCATAGAAGTCAAGGCCGAAGCCGAGAAAAAACCCTTTTACAAGAAATGGTGGGTCTGGGCAATCCTGGGTGGCGTTGTCGTCGCTGCCGCTGCGGGCGGTGGAGGCGGCAATGGGACAACGGCAGGGACCGTCACGATAAGCGAACCGGTTTTATAAACAGGGGTGGGAAAATCTTTATTCCGAACTCACGTATTCAGGTTTAAATTACAAAAACATTCCAACAAAGTCATAAGGAGATATCGCTTGATGACGACCAAACGGAAGGAGACTTTATCTTCAGTCCTCAATTTTCTTTTATCGTTTCTTTTTATCGTCACCTTTTCAGGATGCGGCGTCGAGAATGACGGCAGCGGCGCGACCATCTCTTCATCAGAGGAGAATCATCTCGATTTTCCTCTGCCGAAGGCGCTTGGACAGGTCTCCGACATGTCGGCCACGCTCACCATCTCGGGGGTGGGCACTTATAACATGACAATAAATAGCGATAATATGGCAAGCGTCACCGTCCCCGGTGTGCCCGAGGAGTTATTGTCAAGTCTGGTGTTTAGCAATGTGAATCAAGCGGCAACCTGATCGATCTGTATTACCTCAATACCATCTTTAAATTTAACTCCGGTAATCACTTTTGCCAAGTCATTAAAGCCCCGTAATTTTCTCCACTTTTTCTCAGCACACATACCAAGTTTAAACATCATCTGGAGCATGCCGTCACGAGTCAGGCAACCCTTTGACCGTTTGGTACGATGTCGAATCGTTCCGAAGGTTGATTCAATCGGATTACTGGTTCGCAAGCTCTGCCAGTGTTTTGCAGGAAAGTCGTAGAATGACATCAGTTCATCACGATCTTTTTGTAAGCACAGGGTGGCTTTGGGGTACTTGTCCTCATAGGTTTTTAAAAACAGATCAAATGCCTTCCCGGCATCTATCTTTGTCTCTGCTTGCCAGATATTATGAAGCGCCTGCTTTGCTTTTGGCTGAGATGATTTGGGCAGGCAGTTGAGTACATTCATGGTTTTGTGCATCCAGCAGCGTTGTTGCCTTGTCTCACCATAGATTTCCTCTAATGCTGCCCAGAAACCCATAGCGCCATCTCCAACAGCTAACTTCGGGCTATTCATTCCACGGGATTTCAATTTCAATAAAACTTCGCGCCAGCTTTGTGTTGATTCTCGTATACCATCTTCAATGGCAAGAAAATGTTTTTCTCCGCGCTCATTTACGCCAATGATGACCAGCGCGCATAATTTTGTGTCTTCTGCTCGAAGTCCACTATAGACGCCATCAGCCCAAAGGTAGACCCAGCGTTCTTTACTCAAATCTTCTTCGCACCATTTACGATACTCTTGTCCCCAAACCTGTTTTAGTCTCGATACAGTACTCGCTGACAGACCCTTTGCTTGCGGACCCACCAATACCTTCAGAGCTTCACTCATCTCACCGGTTGACACCCCTTTCAGATACAGCCAGGGCAAGGCGGCTTCCAATGAGTGTGTTTTTCTGACATAAGGTGGCACCAGGGCTGAACGGAATGTCACTGTTTCCCCACTTTTCGCACGCACCTTCGGGATCTTCACTGTTACTGGACCAATTCCTGTTTGCAGCTCACGTTCGGGCAAATGACCGTTTCGAACCACACCGGCCTTACCTTCTGCTGTACGGCGTTCCCTGTGTTCAGCCAGTAACTCTTGCAATTCAACTGCTACTGCCTGTTGGATCAATTGCTGTGCGCCAACTCTTAACATCTCCGTTAATGGATCTTCGATTCTGTCTGGACTTTTTAATTCTACAACGTTATCTTTACTCATAGTGGCGTATCTCCTTTGTTTGGTTGTTTTAATGTCTGATAACATCAAATCAACCAGATACGCCGCTTTTTTTCAACTACTTAAACACCACTTTCTATTATAACTCG